>CALXUL010000146.1 GCA_944391635.1 uncultured Clostridia bacterium
CACAGGAAAAAACCCAGCACCGCTCCGCAGCATATCGTCATTAAATATATTGAATTTTTTTTTTAGTTTGAAAAGAGCTCATCCGTGGCTCTTATTATATCGCTGTAAATTCCGATTATGAGAGCAGTTGTGCCTCCACTCAGACCGGGAATAATAACAGAGACTCCTATAAGAAATCCAAAAACAGTGTTTTTTAATAGTTTATTCATAAAAATCAGTACAAAAAAATGAGTTGGTAATTGACTTTTTAAATAATGAATTATATAATATTCAAGTGTATTTTAATATTAAATATATTCAAAATGCAGCGTTTTATAACTTGCGCTGTCGTAAAAAATTAAAAGGAGGTAAACGATGAGAAAAAGAAGTAATACGGTCAAGCAAAAATCAATTTTTTTCATTGTTGCAGCAATAATTCTTATTGTTGCTGTTCTCGCCGTTTTCGGTCTTACTATCAACGGCAAAACTTATATTAAAAGCGTGCGCAACATCAGATTCGGAATCGACATAAAAGGCGGTGTCAGCGCCACTTTCAAGCCTGCAGATGAAAATATCCAGCCGACCGCTGAGCAACTTGAATCTGCAAAAACAATTATTGAAGCAAGACTGGACGGTAAAAACATTCTTGACAGAAACGTAACTGTTGACACAGGCACAGGAAGTATTCTTGTTGAATTTCCGTGGTCTGCTGATGAAAAGGATTATGATCCTGCTACCGCTATCGAAGAACTCGGCGAAACGGCAGAGCTTTCCTTCTGGTTTGTAAACGTAGATGAGAGTACATACGAGGTGACTAAATCTAAAGAAGAGCCGATACTGACCGGTGCAAGAGTTGCTGACTGTGCATCAGGATACTATGACGGCAAATACATAGTTACTCTTGAATTTGACGATGAGGGCAAAGAGCTGTTTGCTGATGCTACTGAAAATAATGTCGGTAAAGTCATTGGTATTTATATGGATGACACATTGATTAATTACGCCACAGTTCAGGATGCAATTACCGACGGAAACGCTCAGATCAGCGGTAATTTTACAGCATCTGAGGCAAGAGATCTTGCTGCAAAAATCAAAGCCGGTGCTCTTCCCTTCAGTCTTACCTCAACAAACTTCAGCTCTATAAGCGCCACTCTTGGTGAAGGCGCTCTTAACATAATGGTAGATGCGGGTATAATCGCTGCAATTCTTATTTGCTTGTTTATGCTTTTGTATTACAAACTACCGGGTCTTGTAGGATGTATTAATCTCGTTCTTGAAATGTCAGGTCAGCTTCTTATTTTTGCTACACTGGGCCTTACAATGACACTTCCCGGTATCGCCGGTATTATACTTGCAATAGGAATGAGCGTTGACTCAAACATAATTATATCTGAAACCATTAAGGATGAACTCAGAAATAATAAAACAATAAAAGGTGCTGTGGCAGCAGGATTTTCAAGAGCGTTTTCAGCAGTTCTTGATTGTAACGTCACAACAGGAATTGTTGCAATACTGCTTCTGATATTCGGAACCGGATCCATGCTTTCCTTTGGTTATACCCTTCTTATCGGTATAATTATGAACTTCTGTTTGGGTATCATTTCTACAAAGCTTATGCTGACTTCACTCAGCTTCTTTGACGGTCTGTCAAAGCCGTGGCTTTACGGTATCAAAAAACAGAAAGGCGGTGCAACGACAAATGATTAAGTTTTATAAAAACAGAAAATGGTTTTATATTATCTCTATCTGCCTTATGCTTGTGGGTATCGTGTCATTATTTATAAGAGGTGTTGAGCTTGATATTCAGTTCAGCGGCGGCACAAAATTGTCATACAGCTATACCGGTGATATTTCAAATGCAGAAATAGAAACTTTGGTAGGAGATATCCTCGGCAAAAAAGTAAGCGCCCAGACACAGACTGCTGTCAGCGATGAAAGCGATAGAAAAATTATTGTTATTAGCGTTGGCGGTACTTCAAGCGTTACTACAGAACAGCTGGATGAAATAACTAATAAAATATCTTCTGATTATGCTGACAATGCTGTTGAGCTTTATGAGACGCAAAGCGTTGAGCCGTACATCGGCAAAAGATTCTTTACAAACGGAATTAAAGCTATGTTGATTGCTATGGTCTTGATAGTTATTTATGTAACATTGAGATTTAAAATGATTTCCGGATTTTCAGCAGCTCTTACTGCTCTGTTGGCACTGTTCCATGATTTGCTTCTTGTGTTCTTTACTTTTGTTGTATTCGGTATTCCGATAAACGACGGTTTTGTTGCTGTTATACTGACTATTCTCGGTTACTCAGTTAACGATACTATTGTTATTTACGATAAAATTAGATACAACAAGCGTTTGTTCTCAGGTAAAATGTCGATTGAGGAAATCGCTGACAAGAGCATTAATCAGTGTCTTACACGTACAATTAATACATCCCTTATGTCAAGCCTGGCAATTGCGCTTGTGTTTATCTTCTCTCTCATAAGCGGACTTACTTCAGTATCAAACTTTGCTCTTCCGCTTATGATTGGCATAATTTCAGGATGCTATTCTTCTATCACCCTTCCCGGAACGCTTTGGGTATCTTGGCAAAAGTTTAAAGGTAAAAAGAAAGCTATTGCAAAATAAAAAAAAATAAAAAACAGCGTATTTAATACGCTGTTTTTTATTGATAAGGCCGCCATATATCCAGGCGGCCTTAAATTATATACTATTATTTGTCTGAGGATTTTGGTATGTTT
>CALXUL010000147.1 GCA_944391635.1 uncultured Clostridia bacterium
ATTGTCCTTAACACGGTAAGCCCCTCTTCTCCAAGCGTATATGTAAACACTGCGCAGTATTTAGTATATACAAAGTACACCAGTATGCCGCCAAGAAGAATAACGCTAATATCTGCTGCAAGCGGTATACCTGCTACAAAATATCTTACCGCATCTCCTATAAAAACAATGACCAGCACATATATCAATACAAATATCAGTTCCTTTATTCCCGCCTTAACAGTATAGCTCATATTTGTTAATCAGCTCCTATAATCTCTATCTGACACATTTTCATAGCATCAATCGCACGATTATGGCTTTCTTCGGTTACACCGGCGCAACAGGATTCATCAACAAAAACCGACACCTCCGGCAAAAATGCTTTAATCAGCAAAGCATTTGAAATGACGCAAATATCCGTGCATACACCTATTAACGTTATGCTTTCTATATCATCTTGTGATTTCAAATATTCCGCAAGCTCAATGCTGCCAAAAGTATTCTTGTCAAAAATAAGCGCGTTTTCCGCAAAAGGCGCAACCTGACTGCAAATCTGCCAGCCATATTCCGGCTTAACACAGTGTATAACCGGAAGCTTTTTCCCCTCCTGGGTATCAAGGTAATCTGCGCTATGAGTATCTCTGGTAAAAATAACCTTACCGTCAAACCCGCGTATTTTCTCTTTCGCACGCTCGGCTGCGGTAATTGCATTTTCAGCCGCAAGCGCACCGGTTATAAAATCATTCTGCATATCTACAACAATCAGATAGTTCACTTCTATACCCCTTTTATACGCTTTTACTGCATTATACCACAACACTTCTTTTTTTTCAATATTATTTTTCTTAACAAGTCCGTACATCATTTTCCGAAAATATTTTCCTCCAAAAACAAGAAAACAGTTTATGTTTATTATTGAAGTTTTTTAGCCCAGACTTGACAAACACGCGTTTTCGTGGGATAATATAAACTGAGTATTTTTGACCGGAAGGGATTGATTTTTAAATGGAGGACAGCAAGAATATTGCAAAAACCTATGATCCTTCACAATTTGAAGACCGCCTTTACCAGACTTGGTGTGAAAAAGGCTATTTTCATGCTGTGCCGGATCCTGACAAAAAACCATATACCATAGTTATCCCACCTCCTAACGTCACAGGGCAGCTTCATATGGGACATGCTCTTGATGAAACGCTTCAGGATATATTAATCAGATACAAACGTATGCAAGGGTATTGCGCTTTATGGGTGCCGGGTACCGACCATGCCGGCATTGCCACTCAGATAAAAGTTGAAGAAGAATTACGAGTTAAAGAGGGCAAAACCCGGTATGATCTCGGCAGGGATAAGTTCCTTGAGCGCGTATGGGAATGGAAAAAACTATACGGAAACAGAATTATAAATCAGCTTAAAAAAATCGGCTCCTCCTGCGATTGGGACCGTGAACGCTTTACCATGGATGAAGGCTGTTCCAAAGCTGTAAGAGAAGTTTTCGTAAATCTATATAATAAAGGTCTTATCTATCAGGGCTCGCGTATTATAAACTGGTGTCCGCACTGCATTACGGCTTTGTCCGACGCGGAAGTAGAGCATGCCGAACACGAAGGGCATTTCTGGCATATTAAATACCGCGTGGAAAACAGCGACGAATTTGTTGTAATTGCAACAACACGTCCCGAAACGCTTTTCGGCGATACTGCTGTTGCAGTTAACCCGGAAGATGAGCGGTATAAAAACCTTGTCGGCAAAACTCTTATTCTGCCGCTTGTCGGACGCAGGATTCCTGTTATTGCAGATGAATATGTAGATAAAGATTTTGGTACAGGATGCGTAAAAATAACACCTGCTCACGATCCTAATGACTTTGAAGTTGGACAGCGTCATAATCTTGAACAGATTAAGGTTATGAATGATGATGCAACAATGAATGCATATGCTGGAAAATATGAAGGTCTTGACCGCTATGAGTGCAGAAAAAGAATGATTGAAGATCTTGAAAAAGAAGGTCTTTTAGTAAAGGTCGAGCCACATTCTCATAACGTAGGTCAATGTTACCGCTGCGGAACAACGGTAGAGCCTATTATTTCAAAGCAATGGTTTGTTAAAATGAAACCACTTGCGCAGCCTGCTATTGACGCGGTTAAAAACGGCGAAACTGAGTTTGTGCCTACACACTTTGAAAAGGTATATTTCCACTGGCTTGAAAACATCCGCGATTGGTGCATATCACGTCAGCTTTGGTGGGGACACAGAATCCCTGCTTTCTACTGTGAAGACTGTGGGAAAATGACGGTCAGCAAAGAGGATATAACTGTATGTCCGCATTGTTCCGGCAAGGTAACTCAGGATCCAGATACTCTTGACACCTGGTTTTCATCAGCGCTTTGGCCGTTTTCAACACTCGGCTGGCCGGAAAAAACCGAAGATTATGATTATTTCTATCCTACAAGCACGCTTGTTACAGGATATGATATTATCCCATTCTGGGTAATGAGGATGATGTTCTCAGGGATTGAGCATACAGGACAGGTTCCATTTAAACATGTATTTATCCACGGGCTTGTACGTGATGCTAAAGGGCGCAAGATGTCAAAATCACTCGGCAACGGCATTGACCCGCTTGAAATAGTCGATAAATACGGTGCTGACGCATTAAGATTTACTCTTGCAACCGGAAACGCACCCGGCAACGATATGCGTTTTTCAACCGAAAGAGTTGAGGCAAGCCGTAACTTTGCAAATAAAATTTGGAATGCATCGCGTTTTACACTGATGAATCTTGATATCACCGAAAACCATCTGCCTAAGGCAGATGACCTCGGGATAGAAGATAAATGGCTTATTTCAAAGTATAACCGGCTGGTACGCGAAGTAACAGAAAATCTCGATAAATTCGAACTCGGAATTGCGGTTGCAAAGCTTTACGATTTTATTTGGGATAATTTCTGCGACTGGTATATAGAGCTCGTAAAACCTCGCCTATATGATAAAGGCAGCAAAACCGCAGAATGTGCACAGTATGTATTAACATATGTATTGTCAAATACTATGAAACTTCTGCATCCGTTTATGCCGTTTATTACCGAGGAAATTTGGCAGCATCTGCCGCATACAGGGGAAAGTATTATGATTTCAAAATTCCCCGAATACGACCCTGCTCTTGATTTCCCAGAAGCAGAAAAAGCTATAGAAATGATTATGGCTGCAATAGGCGCGATACGTAACCGTCGCGCTGAAATGAATGTACCGCCTTCAAAAAAAGCAAGCCTTCTTATAGTAACGGATTATCCGCAAATTTTTGAAAACGGTGTATCTTTCTTTAAAAAGCTTGCCGGAGCAGATGATGTTTCTATTCTCCCGGACCGCAGCAAAGTTCCGGCTAATGCAGTTAATATTGTAGTTAACGGCGCTGAACTCTTCTTGCCGCTTGCAGAGCTTGTGGATAAGGACAAAGAACTTGAACGCCTTATGAAAGAGAAAAAAGAACTTGAGGGCGAAATAAAACGTGTTGAGGGTAAATTATCAAATCAGGGCTTTATATCAAAAGCTCCTGAAAAGGTTGTTGCAGAAGAACGCGAAAAAGGCGAAAAATACCGCGCAATGCTTGAAAAAGTATTAGTATCTATTAATGATATTAAGCAGCTTTAAATAAAAAAGACTTTTTAGCAGTAAAACTGCTAAAAAGTCTTTTTTATTATCCTATCACTGCATATGCAGCAGCCATTAAATCAGCTTTTGTTACATTCTCATCGTCTGTTAAAATATCATACTCCAAACCGTCATACCGGAATATAACCTGCTGAACAACACTCTCGGTTACTTCATCCGCACCATAGGAGAATACCACATCTCCGCTTTGTTCACGCGCTTTATCTTCCTGGGTAAGCTCATATCCGGGCGGAACTTGTTTATTGTTATACTTTAAGTAATTAAGTTCTATCCCATTATATACTTCTGTTTCATCAGCATTAATTTCTTCTGCGTATTTTTCTTCACATACAAAAATATCCATCCGCTTGCCGCTGTTTTCATACTCTATATGAATACTTTTAAACTTTTCGGAAGAACCATCGCTTTCATCTTCTTTCCTGTTACCTACAACCGTTGCGCCGGAAAAGATAAAACCGTCTATATCTTCTTCTATTACCGGCACAAACCCAAGCTTCTTTTCCAATTCTTCATATGAAGGCATACTTTCCCAGTCATTCCATTCATTTGACCAGCTATGATATGTTATGGTATAAATCCCTGATGCGGCTCCTACCGTAGCAAATACCGCAAGCGCCGCAGCAACTACCATTATAATTTTCCTCTTGCCTAACATCTTCTTATCCTCCTTCTGCTGCCTGCATTTTTCAATAATCTCATTCTTTTTCTTATCATTCATACAAAAGGAGCCTAAGACTCGGAAAAATTTTTCTTCTTTCATTTTATATTCCTCCTTACATCAAAAGCTGTTTGAGTTTTTCCCTGGCATATTGCAGCCGCTTGCGGATTGCCGCATCCGACGTCTTGAATATATGGGCTATTTCCTTTGAGCTATACCCTTCAATATAATGCAAGACAATTACTTCTCGGTATTTTTTATCAAGAGATTCCAGTATATGTTTCAATTCCAGATTTTCTTCTTTGGTTAAAGTATCAATAAGTATGTCAGGTTGGGCAACTATACACTTTGACCTGCGTCTACCTATATCTGCACAAATATTAACTGCCACTCTGATAAGCCACGCCTTTTCGTGCTCTTTATCACGGAAAACAGGGCTGTATCTAATAAATCTCATAATAGTTTCCGAAACAGCGTCTTCAGCGTCAAAACGGTTACACAGCGATACCATACACATTCTGTATAAGCTGTCTGCGTATGTATTAACAATACGCTCAATTTCACTATCAGCCGGCCGGACTGAATTTTTTTTCACCTGTCTTTCAGCTCCTTTCACCTATAACACGTTTTACAATTGTGTTTTGTGATATAAGAAATAAAATAATGAAGCAAAAAGTATAATTAGCACTTTATATCATACATAAAAAAAGTGTAGGTATGTGTTATTTACACATACCTACTTACTGCAAAACACATTTAATTTTTACAGGACAGTGTACCCTTCTTTTTCCACTGCTTCTTTTAATACGCCGTCAGCCACATCCTTGGACAGCTTAACTACCGCATTGTTATTTTCGTGGCTTACCTCTGCGCTCAGAACACCGTCAATCGCCTCAAGAGCCTTTTTCACTCTCGCCTCACAATGTGCACACATCATTCCTTCAATTCTCATTATCTTTTCCATCTTCTTATCTCCTTTAATTTTTTTATTTTTTTCTTTTCTTACATTAACAAAATTAAGCCTAAGCGCATTCGTCACCACACAAAAGCTTGACAGACTCATTGCCGCCGCTGCAATCATGGGACTCAGCTGCAAATTGAAAACAGGTATTAATACCCCTGCCGCAATCGGTATCCCCAGCGCATTATAAATAAACGCCCAAAAAAGATTTTCGTGAATTGTCCTAAGGGTGGCCTTTCCTATCCTGATTGCAGCAGGAACATCTTTAAGGCTGCTTTTTACAAGCACAACATCAGCCGCGTCAATAGCAACATCCGCTCCCGCGCCTATTGCTATTCCAATATCTGCGCTTGTAAGCGCCGGAGCATCATTTATACCGTCGCCGACCATCGCAACAATTCCTTTTTCTGAAAGCCCTTTAACTACCTCCTGCTTCTGCGCCGGCAAAACTCCTGAAATTACCTCATCAACCCCTGCCTGTCTGCCTATTGCCTCTGCCGTCTTTTCATTATCTCCTGTCAGCATAATGACACGTATTCCCATATCTTTAAGTTCTCGTACCGCATCCGGGCTGTCTTTCTTTATCATATCCGCAACTGCGATTATCCCTGCAAATTTTCCATCTCTTGCAAAATAGAGCGGTGTTTTTCCTTCGTTCGATAACGTTTCTGCTTGTTCTATTAATTCCTGAGGTACACTGCATACTTCATTTATCAGTTTTAGATTTCCTCCAACAGCTCTCTTGCCATAAAGTTCTGCTTCAACTCCGCTTCCGGTTAAAGTTTTATAATTATCAGTATCACAAAGTCTTACACCTTTATTTTCGGCATATTCTACTACTGCCCTTGCAAGCGGATGTTCGCTTTTACTCTCAAGCGCATAGGCGGTTTCCAAAAATTCGCTCTCATCAAAATCATTTGCCGCAATAATATCACATACCTTAGGTTCGCCTTCTGTGATAGTCCCGGTCTTATCCAAAACCACTGTTTTAGCCTTGCCTGTCACTTCGAGGGCAGCCGCTGTTTTAAAGAGTATTGCATTTTTGGCGCCAATACCGCTGCCTACCATTATCGCAACCGGAGTTGCAAGCCCGAGTGCGCAAGGACAGCTTATTACAAGCACTGCTATACCTCTGCCTAATGCACTCCCAAAATCCGCTCCTGCCACAATCCATACCAGCACAGTAATTACAGCAATACTTATTACTGCGGGCACAAAAACTGCCGATATCTTATCCGCCGCTTTTGCAATAGGCGCCTTTGTAACTGCAGCATCACGAACCATTTTTATTATTTGCGACAGTGTCGTATCTGCACCGACCTTTGTCGCTTCACAGCATATATACCCAGACCGGCTTATTGTTGCAGAATACACCCTGTCACCTATTTTCTTATCTACCGGTATACTCTCGCCCGTTAATGCAGATTCATCAACAGCGCATGTGCCTTCTGTAATAATTCCGTCCACCGGTATACTTTCACCGGCACGAACGATAAATTTATCCCCAACACGTACCTCTTCTACCGGAACTCTCACTTGCTTATCACGGCGAACCACTACCGCAGTTTTCGGCGCAAGATTCATAAGGCTTTTTAGCGCATCTGTTGTTCTTCCCTTTGAAATTGCTTCCAGCATTTTACCTACTGTTATAAATGCAAGAATCATAGCCGCGGATTCAAAATAAAGACCATGAATATAATGCTGCGGCTCAGGAGAGACCGTCATCTTGAACATTGCATATACACTGTATACAAATGATGCTCCCGCCCCCATTGCAACAAGGGTATCCATATTTGCGCCGCCGTGTATTACACCTTTAATACCGTTTATAAAAAATTTCTGGTTTATTACCATCACCGCAGCACATAAAAGCAGCTGTGTAAGCGACAGTGCAAAATAGTTCTCTTCAAAAAAACCCGGCAGAGGCCAGCCAAACATTGTATATCCCATCGACACATACATTAGTACTATCAAAAATCCCAAAGACGCAATTAACCTTTTTCTCATTGGTTTTACTTCATCTTCAGTCTCTTCCTCTTTTGCCTCTGTTGATGTATTTTCGCTTTTTGCCTTTGCACCATAGCCTGCAGCCTTTACAGCGGCAATTACAGCGCTGTCATCGGCATCTCCTGATATACTCATGCTATTAGTCAAAAGGCTTACACTGCAAGATTCTACACCCTCAACTTTTGATACCGCTCTTTCTACCCTCGCACTGCACGCCGCACAGCTCATTCCTGTTACATCATATTCTTTCATATTTATACACCGCTCCTTACCTCATAAGTTTTTGAAGCGCTAAAATAAGCTCATCTACCGTTTCATATTTTCCGTTTATAATATCTTCCGATACACATGTTTTTATATGCCGCGCTAAAAGTTCTTTATTAAAAGAGTTAAGCGCCGCACCAGCAGCCGCTGCCTGAGTCAGAATATCTATACAATATGCATCCTCTTCAACCATCCGTCTAAGCCCGCGTATCTGACCTTCTATCCTGCTCAGTCTATTTATAAGACTCTTATATTCTTCCTCCGACCTATGCTTTGTTTTATGCAAACAGCATTTTTTCTCCATACCCATTATACCTCCTATATCAATTATACCCCCTATAGGTATTTATTATATACCCATAGGGGGTATTTGTCAAGCATTTTTTTGGATTTTAGCACTCTCATCAGTAGAGTGCTAAAATTAACGGTTTGTTCATAAATTATCTATTGTTTTATAACATTTTGGGGATATAATAATATCAGAAACAAAAAAAGAAAGGATGTGGTTCGGATGTTTCGAGTAAGTTCGAGCCAAAAGCTTTGAACCAAATTTATGTTACTATAAAAACTGTTTATATTGGAGGTAATTTTTATGCTAAGACCATTTAACAGAAGAAATAATAATTTATCAGTATATAACCCATTTAAAGAGATGGATAATTTTGAAAAACACTTTTTCACAGATCCGTTTAAATTCTTTGATTCTTTTGCTATGGACTCATTCAAAACGGATATATCCGACAACGGTAAGGAGTATGTAGTTGAATGTGACCTTCCGGGGTTTAAAAAAGAAGATATTGCCATCGACATAAACGCCGATACATTAACAATACGTGCTACACGTCATTCGGACTTTGAAGAAAAAGACAAAAAAGACCAGTATATCCACTGCGAGCGGTCCTA
>CALXUL010000148.1 GCA_944391635.1 uncultured Clostridia bacterium
TTCCGACTCCTAAAATTATTGACAGTAAAACCGACTGCTGATGCCTCATATGACACGTATTAAACAACATTTTGTAAAAGCACAACTCACTTAAAATCAACATAATACATTCTGTAAAAGAATACATAAGACCAACAGTATTTTAAGACTTAATATTCAAAAGTATAAATCAATCATTTCCTTTTCTTCCTTATCCAATTTTTCCAATATTGAATAGAGCTTGTCCGACATTGTCATCTGAGAAAAACGGATGCAAAATTCTTTATATGTCAATTCTATATATTTCCCGTTCTCTATTACGAAAACTGCTTTTGGGTACTTTTTCAATTTATTTTCCTCCGTTCAATCATTCCTGAAAATCTCAAAAACGATTGATACGGAGGGCTGCGGCAGCCGCATTTACACCGCCGCCGCAGTCGCTTTATATACAGAACGCAAAAGGTCCGACCAATTTCAAAGCCATTCCGGGCGGCAATTTTATTGGTCTTTTCTTCTTTAATTTTTCGGGCATTATTACAGCCCAATTTCTTTAAAATACAGCTTGTAAGGAGTTTTAAACCCCTTACAGCTATATCTTCACCTTTTGCTTTCTGTTATTTTTCACTTACTCACCTTGCAGTCGCCTATGGCGCACTCATTCTTTCCTTTGTTTTGTATACAGCAAGGTTTATACAGTACATCGGTATCCGCCCCCTTAAAATGTAGAATTATGTGTTATTTTGTCGAATAAAAAAAAGAACGAGCGCCAAACTTGCTTTTCACAAGCTCGGCGCTCTGTTGCATCCTCGGTATTTTACACCGATATATATTTCTCTTCCTGCACTATTCATTTAAAAACCCACTTTTGCAAATTATTGCAGAAACTCCAAAAGATTTTCATTTATAATTTCACTTCTGCTCTACAAAGGCTATTCTAAACAATTTGTAAATACGGTTCATCCGAAATTTCATTTATTCTTATAAGTAAAGGTCTTTCATCACCGTAAGGTGTATTTGGATAATGCATTGTAAAGATAGGATATCCATTAAAGGTTTTAAATATCATACCGTGACCACCGTTTATTGCCGATAAAGCCTTTTCGCAGTGTTTCCATTTCCCGCTTATTGTGCCATCTTCAGAATAAGCTATTGCTTCAAGATAACCGTTGTCATCAAAGCTTGACCAAATCATTAGCAACTTTCCGTCATTGCTCTTATACAAAAATGGTCCGTCAAGACACATCCAATCATTCGGAGTAAGCGGACAACTCCACACCTCATACGGTCCTTGCGGCTTATCAGCGGACAAAATCTGTACTGCACGCATATGTCCCTTGGCCGAAAAAGATGCGAACATGTAAAACCGACCATTATAATAATGTACTTCAGGGGCCCAATAATTTTCGGTTGCCCAAAAGCCTTCCGGTGCTTCAAAGCATTTAATCGGCTCCGACCAATTTTCCAAATCGTCGGATAAATAACACCAAAAGCCTCCCGCTCCTTTCCAAGCGTATTTCCCCGGCGTTCCAAAAAGATAATACTTTCCTTCAAAAGGTAAAATAAACGGATCGCGTATATGTATTTCAGATAATTTCATTCCAAATTCCCCCGCTTGAAATCTAATGTTGCAATAATCAGAACAAAGCTATAAGCCGCAGCATCTCATTAACGCCTCACGATTTGTGCAAAAAGCCGTTCCGTTCAATGATGCGATTTCGGAACAGGTTTTTTCAAAATTGCTCCAATCCTTCTCGGTCACCAGTTCATAGCTGTGGCCCCAAATATAAAACAAATTATAATCTTCGCCGTCATATTCCGCAAATCGATCAATAAGTTCGGGCATCCGCCCGCTTAAAAAATGACATGTCGGGTCAAGTAAGGGCAGCTTTTCAGGCAGATCAAAGCTATATGTATCACTAACTGTTCTGCAATAGTGAAGTCCCAAATCCTTTACGGTTTTTAAAACCGTTTCATTGTATGTTCCGAAGGGCAGAGCCATTCCGGAAATATTGCAGCCAAAGAACGCGCTTAAATAAATGCAATCCAATTCAATCTCATTGCGGATTTCAACCTCTGTAAGCTCCTCTAAATGCGGATGGCAAACCGTATGTGAGGCAATCTCATGTCCGTCATATAAATTTTTGCTCTCCCAGAAGTTTATATGACGAACTTCCTTTTTGCCTTCATATATCCAATATTGCGAGTTGTCGGGCAGTCCGGAGCATAAATTGAATGTGGCTTTAAGGCCGTACCTGTTGAGAATCTCGACCAGCCTTATATCATCTGTATTTCCGTCATCAAAACTAAAAGTCAGAAGTTTTCTACAATTACTTAAAGATAACATTATACTCCCCTTATATTGCCTGACACTCAAACGGTTTCTCGGCTTTTTTAAGATATTTTTCAGAGCTTATAGCACATTCAAGATTTTTAATATCAATGCTCCCGTTACAGTCTTCCCACCTTTTTATAAGGCTGTCGCCGTTGAAATTTTCAACCCGCAAGCCGTCAATTTTAATGCGGTCATAAAAAGCAGTAGAAACAAGAGAATTATTTTCAAAGCCCTGACGGACAGATATCGCGGAATTTTTTATTTCCAAGCAAACAGGTATTTCCTTTGCGCCGTAAATGCAAATCGGATAAGACATATTTTCAACACGAACATCTTCGAATTTCAACGATTCAAGTTGAGCTCACAATTATTAACATACACATTAACATTTGCCGTTCCGGCTATGCAGTCGTCCCCGGTATAAAAATTACTGTTTTTAACGGTAATGTTTTTGCTTGCGGTCATATGAATTCCGTCATG
>CALXUL010000149.1 GCA_944391635.1 uncultured Clostridia bacterium
ATTGCTGCAATTGTAATAGCGGCATATATTATTTCTTGGCGGCTTTCGATTTTATTTTTTGAAAAAAGGGAACTATAAAAAATCTCGGGCAGAAAATAATATTTCTGCCCGAGACTTTTATTTTATCCCGAATTTTTCTAAGATGCCTTTATCAGGGTCTATGTATAATTCGCAATTGTCTGCGTCAAGAAAAGCAGGAGTACCGTCTTGTGGAAACTCAAAATCCTCGCCTAAATGGCATAGGGTTGGAATTTGCATTTTTTTTGCAAGTATTGACGCGTGAGAGTCAGGGTCGCCGTGTGTCATAACAAGCCCTGTAATCATACCATGCGGCGGAAGCAAAATCTCGCTGGGCGAAAGCTCCCTGCAAATAAGTATTGACGGTGTTTTGATTGTGGGAAAGGATTGGCTTTCATTTTGCAGAATTGCTATTACCCTCTCTGATACATCGTATATATCGGCATGGCGTTCACGCATGTAGCCGCTGTCTAAATCTTTAAAAACATTTGCAAGCATGCGGCAGGTTTCATAAACTGCATATTCTGCGTTTACTTTTTTCCCTTCAATTATCGAGCATACAGAATCTGTAAAGGTTTCATCATCAAGCATTAGCTGGTGTATATAAAAAATCATTGCCGCAGAGCGGCCAAGTTCTGTATATGCCCTCTCATATAGCAGCGAAAGCTCTTTTACGGCGATATACCTCGCGAGTTTAAATCTGCTTTGTTCTGAGATAATATCAGAAATTTGGCGCATTTGAGGTATTCCACTCATACGCTTATAAGTGTTTGTTTTTGCAAATGCACATCCTCCACACACACAGATACCGCTGTGTTTTCTCACTTGTAATACACTCCTTTTGGGTTATAATAAGTTTTAGGCACCCAGAATTTTTACAGCATAGTCACGGTCTATAATTTCCCAGCCATAACTGACTGTTTTTACGCCGGAGTTTCTGAGTGCAGTATAAATAGTATCATAAGTGGATGCTGGTGCACGGGAAGTGAAAACTGCACCGTCGCTTTTATCTTGTATAATAATTTCGATAGACCCGTCAGAATGTTTCTTGCCGAACAGAGCCGAGCGGTTTTGTGCCTTATCAGGTTCCTGCATTACGGTCATCAGCTTTATCACTTCGATAGTACGGTCATCAAGCCCTGAGTCAAATATGAGTATTTTTTCAAGAAGAGTATTATAGCTGCTTATGTACCGCAGGTTATAGCCTGAGAGTTTTTCAAGTTCACCGCTTCGTTTTGAACTTTCCTTTATGCTGTTAAAATTTTCAAGAACCTGATTTTGATCTTGTGCAGGTATAAATGAAAACATAAGTTTCTTTTCTTCGTCATGATATAATAATGGTGAAGGAATAAGTGCCTTTGCGCCGCACTCACTGCAATGGAGAATGTTTATATTTGCATTAAGAAGTTCTTTTTTCAAATCTTCGCTGTCACTTACGGTAATAGACTGCCATAACGTAACATCATTTAGCATACCGCAGCCGGGACAGCGAATTTTCTCTTGTGTATTTAAGCTCATGTTAAAAAATCCTTTCAATAATCCATATTAAAATTGCATTATGTGAAAAATCCATTGGAGGAACATCAGGAAATAGTGTTATCATCCTGATTATATATACTGCAATAAATAGAATACCGCAACTTACAAGTATTGCCTGTTTGACCGCTTTTTTATTTGCTAAGCCCGCACCAATGAAAGCTGCAGGTAATGCCCAAAACAGCGGATGGTATAAAAACGCAGAGCCTATATCGCCTTTAAAAAGCGAAAGATAAGCGCGTGTTATGCCGCAGGTTGGGCAAGGAATGCCGAATATAAATTTTATTCCGCAAGGAATAAGCCCTCCGACACATAAAAGCAATATCAAAGCGGCAACTATAACGAGTATTATTTTATTTTTCATTTTTATCTACTTTCGCACTCTTAAAATTCTGTTAATATTATATAATTTTTTTTATGATTACGCAAGTATAAAAATGCTAATCTGTACAAAAAAAACTTTATTTATATTAAAGCTATTGACAATAACAGACTCTGGGAGTATAATGCAAGTAAATTGATAAGAGAAAAGCACAAAGGCGTGTTTGCGGAATACTTCCGCTAACACGCCTTTTTTCTTATCGTAAATTTGAAAAGGGAGTGTTTTTTATGGCAGAGATGTCGAAGGTTGAAATTATCACAAGGCAAAGTAAGCTTGAAGAGCTTAAACAAGCACTTAATGACATCGGCATTACCGGTATGACCGTGACAAATGTACTTGGCTATGGTACACAAAAGGGACAGAAAAATAAATACCGTGGAGTAGAGTACAGTGTGGATCTGCTGCCTAAAATTAAGGTGGAAATGGTAGTGTGTGAAATTCCTGTACAGGAAGTAATTGATACTGCGCTGAAGGTGCTTAGAACCGGACATATCGGGGACGGTAAAATTTTTGTTTCGCCGGTATCTAGGGTTGTAAAAGTAAGAACCGGTGAAGAGGATCTTGATGCACTTAAGTAGTATAAAGCTGTTATTTTGAAAGGGTGATTTATATGGATTTAACAAATATAACGACGTCTGCAATCAATGCTTTCTGGCTGTTTTTTGGAGGTACGCTTGTGTTTTTTATGCAAGCTGGATTCGCAATGGTCGAAACCGGATTTACAAGAGCAAAAAATGCCGGTAACATCATTATGAAAAACTGTGTAGATTTTATGATTGGTTCTTTGATTTATTGGTTTATCGGTGTAGGTCTTATGCATGGCACATCATTTTATGGCATAATCGGTATCCCATTTGGTGATTTATTTATGAACGGTTCGGCGCTTAACCCTGATATGAATTATACATTCCTGTTCTTCCAGACAGTATTCTGTGCAACGGCAGCAACAATCGTATCAGGCGCTATGGCAGAACGCACCAAGTTTTCGGCATATTGTATATATTCTGCAATGATTTCACTTGTTATCTATCCGGTTGCCGGACATTGGGTATGGGGCGGCGGCTGGCTGTCCGAGCTTGGATTCCATGATTTCGCTGGCTCAGGTATAGTACATATGGTAGGCGGTACGCTTGCATTAGTTGGTGCTGCAATTTTGGGACCGAGAATAGGCAAGTATAATAAGGATGGAAGTCCGAACGCTATATTTGGACATAATATTGTAATCGGTGCGTTGGGAGTGCTTATTTTATGGTTTGGCTGGTTTGGGTTTAATCCCTCATCTTCTGGAGCGTTAATAGACCCCGAAGCTGCAGCTGATGCACAGCCGTATCTTGTGGCAGCAAAGGTATTTATTACAACAAACCTTTCTGCTTGTGCAGCGGCTTGTACAGCGATGTTCTTTACCTGGTTTAGGTATGGCAAACCTGATGTATCAATGACACTAAACGGAATACTTGCAGGTTTGGTAGCAGTTACTGCGCCTTGTGATGTTGTATCGCCACTTTCTTCGGTTATAATCGGTGTAGTAGGCGGTATCATAGTAGTATTAGGTGTAGAACTTCTTGATAAAAAGTTGCATATTGACGACCCTGTCGGTGCAGTTGCGGTGCATTGCTTTAACGGTGCATGGGGCGTGTTGGCTACCGGTATTTTTGCAAATGATGTTGGGATTACTGGTCTTATTGCGGGAAACGTTCAATTCTTCCTTGTACAACTTTTGGGAATGGTGAGTCTTATGGCTTGGGCGGCTGTTACAGGTGTTATTCTGTTTAGCTTGCTTAAGAAATTTGGAAGCCTGAGAGCAAGCGTAGAAGAGGAAATGGAAGGTCTTGATCCGACAGAACATGGTTTGACATCGGCATATGCTGATTTTGTAACAAGTAATAATGATTAATTATATTAAAAATGCACACCGCAGACATTATACGGTGTGCATTTTATTACTTTTTTCTAAGTAATGCTATGGCTTCGGTTATTGTTGAAACACCAAAAACCGAGATGCTGTTGGGGACAGTAATTCCTTTTAATGACTGCTTAGGAACAACAGCTGTTTTAAAGCCTAGTTTTGCGGCTTCGGTAAGACGTTTGTCAAGCCGAGAAATGCTTCTTAGTTCTCCGCCGAGTCCGACTTCGCCAACAAAAAGCATATCCGGTGGTGTTGGCATATCATACTGCCCTGTAACAATAGCAGCGCATATTCCGAGGTCTGCTGCGGTTTCATCAATTCTCAGTCCGCCGGCAACATTTATATATACATCAGAGTTAGAAAGGTTTATTCTTGCGCGCTTTTCGAGTACGGCGATTAAAAGAATCAGTCTGTTTAAATCAATACCGGAACTCATTCTTCTCGGATTGCCAAATCCGGTAGGCGCGACAAGTGCCTGTATTTCAGCAAGAACACCACGGCTGCCTTCCATTGCGCAGATTACGGCTGAACCGGAATTGTTTTCGCATCTGCCCTCAAGAAGATGTGCCGAAGGGTTTGCAACCTCTCTAAGCCCGTCTTCTGCCATTTCAAAAACGCCGATTTCATTAGTAGAACCAAAACGGTTTTTTACAGTTCTGAGTATACGGAAACTCATTTGCCTGTCACCCTCAAAATACAAAACGCAGTCTACCATATGTTCAAGTATGCGCGGCCCTGCAAGTGAGCCATCTTTTGTCACATGTCCGACAATAAAAAATGAGATATTCCGGCTTTTTGCAATGTGCATAAAGGCATTGGTAGCTTCACGAACCTGTGGAACACTGCCGGCAGATGAGGCAATCGCATCATGGTACATTGTTTGTATTGAGTCAATAATCACTATATCAGGTGAGATTTGCTCGATAAAAAAATTAATTGATTCGACATCGGTTTCGCTTATAAGAAAAACATTACCTGAACCTGCGCCAAGGCGTTCTGCTCGCAATTTTATCTGACGTTCCGATTCTTCGCCCGATACATAAAGAATTTTTTTCTCGTCTGCAAGATTGTTGCATATCTGCAGGAGAAGCGTGGATTTACCGATGCCGGGGTCGCCGCCGACCAAGATTAATGACCCGCGAACAATCCCGCCGCCTAATACGCGGTCAAGCTCAGAAATACCTGTTTTGGTACGCGTATTTTCGCCATATTGAATTTCGCTGATTTTAAGAGGCATTTTAGTGCCGGTAATATTCTTTTTTGCGGAAGGTTTTGAGGAAGCTTTTTCTTCTTTTAAAAGGGTTTCCTCAAAAGTGTTCCATTTGCCGCAGGATGGACATTTGCCAATCCATTTGCTGCTTTGATATCCGCATTCATTGCAGATATAGACGCTTTTTTGTTTCATATTACATTTCTCCAAATAGCTTTTTCATATATTATACACATTATTTACTTTTTTTTCAATATTTAAGAGATTAAATAATATAAGGAAGAAAAAATATTGTATTTTTTAATACAAACACTTGAATAATCTTGCAAAAGGGTATATAATTATTTGCAGAAAAATACATAAGGAGCGATACGATGAGCGAATTTATCGACAAATTAAAGCAACGTGCGAAAGCAGACATAAAAACAATAGTTCTCGCCGAAGGAGAAGATATCAGGACTTTGGAAGCTGCTGATATGGTATTGAAGCAGGCTTATGCAAAGCTCAAAATACTGGGGAATATAGATAAAATACATAAAATGGCACAGGAGAAAGGGCTTGATATAAGCGGTGCAGAACTAATCGACCCTGAAACATCAGACAAAACGGCAGAATATGCTGACAAGTTTTACGAAATGCGTAAAAATAAGGGCATGACCCCTGAAAAGGCACTTGAAACTTTAAAAAATCCGCTGTATTACGGCGTAATGATGGTTAATGAGTCAGAAGCTGACGGAATGGTTGCTGGCGCTTGTAATTCATCTGCAAATGTTATCAGACCTTCACTTCAGATTTTAAAGACGAAACCCGGCACAAAACTTGTATCGGCATTTTTTGTAATGATAGTTCCCGATTG
>CALXUL010000150.1 GCA_944391635.1 uncultured Clostridia bacterium
CTTCCATGGTCCAACAGCCTGCCGGCTGACTGCCGCAGCAAACTGAAAAAATGAGAGACTAATTTTCCCCCGGTAAATGCCGGGGGATTTTCATATTTTGTCAAGGTACGGATGATTACCTACTTACAGCCAAACGGCATAAAACATCCCCGGAAATGCCCATTTTATCAGCATTTCCGGGGTTCTGTCCGTTATTCGAACTCCCCTTTTATATTTGTACGATTACAAATAACACGAATTATCAATTCGCTTTTTGTGCGGTTTTTATTATTTTATATGCATTATCCATTTCGTCTATAATATTTATGTAGCCAAAATGTAGCCATCGTTTTTTATTCACCTCAAAATAATTTATTCACGAACACTGAATTTTTCAACTCCATTGGAGTTTTATCTGGTGGCTTGCAAGTTTTCTCTTTGAAAATAAGAATTATCTTTTGCAGAACTGTAAAGCCTTGTAGAACAAGGGACTGACCGATGCATTGTTACAAACACGTTACTAACTCACAATAATTTCTGATAAGGAATTCCTATCAATTACATTTCCTCAAATTATTTTCTTAATATTAATAAATATTGTAATAGTTAACATCGTCATCCATTGTTTCAAGAGGTTGTCGGATAAATCCGATTTTTCCCTCTAATACTTTAAGAGAAGACCTTCCTGCAAAATTCAGACTTTTTCAAAATCTTGAGTCAAAGCAGGAAGATTTCCCCTTTTCATTGTTTCTTGTTTTTGGTCGCAACCCCCCCCTTGTCTGGATTTTTGTAGCAGTAAACTCCACACTTTTCCCGAAGTAAATTTTACAAATCTGAAAGGCTGATTTCCCAAAACTCAAGAAATTAGAGTTAAAGATTATATTTAAGGTCTAAAAATAAGCTTCCTTGTTAATAGAACTTTCTCTTACTGATCCACCTCATACTTTATATATCCAACTCTTCCCTCATACTCTATCTTTTTCCATCCGTATTTTTCCTCCTGCAATAAAGTTACCTCTGTACCTGCAGGTAAAGAATCGATAATATTTTCTGCATCCTCCGTATTCATTTCCTGACGGAAATTTTTTTGTTCCTGAAGAACTATCTTGGTATCTTCTTCCTGATTACCACTATTTACCACAATTCTATTTGTGTTTTGACTTTCATTCGTATCCGCTTCCTGATTACTATTCTCACTGGCCTGCTCTTTAAGCTTTTTATTTTCTGAGTCAAGGTTCTCGTTCTCAGCTTCTATCTTATCAAGCTTCTCCTGCAGCCGTTCATATTGTTCAAGACTTTCTTCTGCCTGTTCCTTATTGTCCTTTATTTCCTGCTGGATCTTATATTTTTCCACCATTTGTCCGATCATAAAAGCCAGTACCAGACTTACGATCAATACAATAATTTCAAGTCCTTGAAGAAGCAGTTTTTTTACTCTGTCTTTTCTCCTTTTTCTGTTTTTTTCTGATCTTGCTGCTGTCCGTTCTGGTTCAGCTGCCCATAATGCTTTTAAAAATTCATTTTTATAACCATCTTCCGGTTTTTCAGACTCTCTGTAAAGTTTTTTCCAGTCACGTTTTGTTACCCTGAAGAATTCCCGTGTTCTTTTTACCACCTGTTCTTTGGCTTCGTCACCGTAAAATGCTTTACATTCCGGATCACCTTCAATCTGTTGCAGGATATTATAGACAGCTGCCGGATAATAAAAATGCTCCTCATCACTTCCCCCATAAGTTTCCATAATATCGATACAGACATTCAGCGCAATAAGCCTGTCAGCATCAAAAGCCGAAAACATGGACATATTTTCCTGTAAAATAGAAATAATATTACTCAGGATTTCTTTTTTTCTTATCTCTCCACCCGTCTGTGCATTAAATGAAAATACCAGTGTCCAGGCTAACTCATATGCCTTTTTCCAGTTTTCTCTGCCACTATCGGATTCTTTCTTATTTTTTCTGAATTCTCCTGCAAAGTCCGCTGCGAAAGTTTTGTACAGATTAGGATTTTCATATGCTTTTTTACGGAATTCATTATATTTTTTTGTGAAACTCTCCCCGTCATCTTCTGTTCTAAAATCATCGATCAGCTTTTCTTTGCTCATTTTCAAACTTCCTCCGCTTTCTCTATCATTTTCTCTATCTGTTTAAGTTCATGTTTCGGATGTTCATACCAGTTTAAAGCATGAAGCCGGTAAATATTCCATCCTTTCCTCTGTAGTGCTTCCGGATAAATGATCTCGCTGTCACGTATATCTATCCTGGAATCCTTAAAATGATCAAGAAGAATCCCTAAAACATACTTATCTTTACATGTTTTAGATACTACTCCAATATCCACTTTGCACTTGCTGCTTCCAATATTAGTATGAACCTCATATCCAGCTTTTCTTAACTCTTTTGCCAAAGCATCCGCCACACCTTTTCCGCTTTTCTCAGAATCCATTTCTCTAGTATCAAACTGTAGATCTCCTCTTGCGTAAGCAAGAAAGTCTCCCAGATCCCGACTTCCTTGTCTTTCTGCTTTTGCAAACATCTCCGGCATCAGACTTGTAACAACATACATCCGTTTTCTGGAACGGGTAAGTAATACATTAAGACGGCTGCTTCCTTCTGCTGTATTGAGAGGTCCCATATTTACTGTGAAATTTCCGTTTTTGTCCTTTCCGTATCCTGTGGAGATAACAACATTATCCCACTCTCTTCCCTGGCATGCTTCCAGGTTGACTACACTGACCAGATTATCCACTTTTCTTCCAAAATCTATATCTTCCATGGCTGCATTGATCAAAAGATTCTGGATAAGATCCCGCTGATTCACGTTTAAAGTAAGAATGCCCAGTGTCTCCTCTGTATTTGACGGAAGCTGTCTATAGATTTCCTGAACCTTTTCAATAACTCTGCGCGCCTCCGGCTCATTAGTAGCTTTTCCTCCTCTGTCATAGCATCCATCTTTTACAAATTCATATGAAACTCCAGACATCTCTGTGTTACAGGAAGGGAATGTAACAATCTCGTTATCATAATATTTCTGATTTGAGAAGGCGATCAGGCTTTCATGCTCACTGCGATAATGACATTTCAACATCTTTCTCGGCATAGATGTAGCAATAGCATCCTCTAAAATCGATTCTATAGGAGCCGCATATCCATCTTCATCTTCCTGCTGCTTCTTAAAAAAACTGGTAGGTGGCATCTGCTGTTCATCACCGAAAATCAAACATCTCTTTCCATGTGCGATTGGAATCAATGCCTTATAGGTAGGCATCTGGGACCCTTCATCAATAATGACCGTATCAAATTCCGGAAAATCTAGAGGAATATACTCTGCTACTGCTGA
>CALXUL010000151.1 GCA_944391635.1 uncultured Clostridia bacterium
ATTGGCCACTCGGGAAAGCTCCCATATTCTGTTGGTTGCGCCCGCTTAGTCTCACTTGCGAGTGCTTGATTATTATAGCAAACCAACAGAAGAAATGCAAGAGGTTTTGCAAAAAAATTTTGAAAAATGGATAGTATATTTAAAACGAAAAGTCCGCAGCCCAAATAAATATCAAAAAATATGATCTACAGTAAAATTGAGTCCATAGTTTAAAAAGAGCGAGCGCTATAGATGACAATTATTAGTAATATCTATTTTGCATTTCCTTCCATTCTCCGGTGGCTTTAGCATTTATTTTGTTATAAAATTTGCTATCAAGCATTGTCGAAGTGTATGCGAGAGCTGTTTCATAGTGTATGACCTCACGTATTATAATAGCTTGTTGTTTTTTTGGAATAGTTTTTGTTTTTAATGTTTTTATATTTGAGGCGATCGATTTGCAGTTATGTTGAATTTGTTCCAACTTTAGTTTTAGATCTCGCAATTTTAAATAGGAGCCTAGATAGTTTATCGATAAAAAGGATTGAAGTATTGCAGAAAAAACCTGTGAAGTAACTGAACTGATTATTGCCATAATAATCAATAGTATAAAAACAAATATTATTTTTTGTTCAGTCCGCTTAAACATATAGGCAACAATTTGTTCGGAATAAAAGCTATTCTCATGAATATTCGCTAATAGTTTTTTTATTCCAGAATCCACAGATTCGGTATCATAGTACTCCTGTGATTCAATGTTAGCTAAAGTGGTATTAAATGAATTATCAATTAAGCCATCTCTCCTTATTTCCTCAGCTTGTCGGTATATTGCTTCAAATCGTCTTTGCAAGTAAAAAATCCCAGTAGTAAATAAAAGAATAATTCCTGAAATAATAATCTGTATCAAATTCGGATATTGAAGCCAGTAACACACTATGGTATTAACAATAGAAAAAACAGTAGCAGTAAATTCTATTCTATCTAACCATTTTTTATAATTCTCAGCTTCCTTAAAAATCGATTTTTGCGGTACTTGTTTTGCTATTGTTAACACCCCTTTTCAACAAATAATTCAATACACATAATGCATCTGACACGAAAAATGAATACCTATCTGACCGAATATCTTTAAGAACCTGTTTCCCATGACAACTCCGAAATTTTTTTCCTGATCCACACGGACACGGAATATGACCTCTATAATTAGAAAATCCGGTAACATATTTTAACAAATCAAATAATATATCTTCATCTGAAACATGATAGCGATCCATGTACGCTTCCATTATCCCTTCTACATTATGCGAACGCTCACCATATGGAAATGTACCATATTTTTTATAATATGTCGCTGAATAAAAATAACTAGCAATCAGTTCATCTACATAAGCCACAAGCGTGGGATGCTGATCAACGAAATCCAAAATTTCACAGGTTGCACCAAGACAAAGGGCATTATTATCGGAATACCAATGTTCAAAATCCGAAGGAATATTATTTGATGTTTCCCATACAGTGGGAAGATCTTTTGGAAAATTACTAGGAATTTCCATTTTCAACTCATATTCATCATATAAATAGATGCCATTATATTCATGGCACAAAATAAAGGGACCAGTCACTTGGTAGCCATTTTTTATCTCACTACAACATAGTAATGGATGCTTAGCTATCAATGCATCAATTTCCGCTCTTAAATCACCGTTCATCTGAAGTTTGCCCACGGTTTGGTTGGATAATGAATTGTATTTTGACCTTTTGAAACACTTGGCACTTTGAGATCGGGTAATGATTTTTCTATAAACTTACTTCCTAAACCAGACTTTAATCCTGTAAGATACCTCGTTTCGTCTATGGGGGTTGGGTCAGAAAGGTCCACGCTTACCGCATTAACCCATCTGAAAAAGGCTTTCGCTGTCTCATCAGTCCACGAATCTGCATAATTATCATCAGGATTAACAGGGTTGCAAATCTTCCATTTTTGGTCCTTTTTTTCAATATAATTACGTTGTTCGCCAAAAAAACGTGGCGTTGGTGTACGACCCTGTAAAATACAAGCATATTCCTTTAAACCCGATACCACATATGAAAGCAATGATTCAATATCAGTATCGGGTGCTGAATAAGCTATTTTTGCTACTAAAGTCACAATAATAACTGACGCAGGTCTTAGTGTCTCCCCATCTTTAATTTGACTATAATAAATATCTCGATGACGCTTCAGCAACTGAATGATTCTTTGCAACGAGGATTTTATGTAATAGTTCGGAACATCTTCTGCCGAGGCGGATTCTGCAAATATCGTCCTATTTTCCATAAAAAAAGTTTTTTTCTTCTGTGAGAGATTATCATTTAGAAACCTCTTATTAATATCATCAAACCAGTCTCCATATCCATTTGGATTGCTAGCTAACCATTTGTACTCCGATTCATTTTTTTCGGTAATGGAAATTGCTTTTTCTGCGTACTCACTTTTGACATTATGAGCTTTTAATATTTGCTTAATAGATTCATCTTCTTTGACACAAGGAACTACATCTAATTTAAGTCCTATTTCATCTGTAACTTTAGCATATGTTAAAGTCCAGCAGCGCTCTTCTTCCGGTTCCAACTTTTTTCTATAGGTTTCATCTTTTTTTAGCGCATCACCCACAGAAAGTTTTACCATTTTAGGCGATGTGTCTTTTTTGCAATTACTCAATTCGCATACAACATCAATGTCAAAATCAGTTTCTATTCCATTTTTCAATGGACGCACAACAGTTCCCGTACGAAAAGATCCCTGAGGATAAAATTCAGCTTTAATACCTTGGCTTTCTAGATAATTAGAAATCCCCTCGTAACGTTCTACGGCATATTTATGCATAGTTGGAGAAATATCAAGATTTTTTGCTAATATTTCAAGATCAACATGTTTTTTTCGCATATTTCTATCTCCTATCAAAATTGTTATTAATCATCTCAAATTCTTTTATAGCCGGTATCCCCTCATATTTCCCGTTCAAATAGTTTTTCTCGTAATTTTCATCCTTCCGGATCTTAATTCCATCTTCGTCAACACAATCTGCCAGTGAATATAAATGTGAAATTCCCTGCTTATCCTTCTGTGTAAAGTAAATTTCATCACGTCTGAGGATGTCCGTGGATAGTTGCCATGTATCGTGGGTTGTAAA
>CALXUL010000152.1 GCA_944391635.1 uncultured Clostridia bacterium
ATGAAACCGCGATATTAAGGTATCTTTCCTCCGGCATTATTCCGGGAATCGGCGAGGCAACGGCAAAAAATTTAGTTGCGCATTTTGGGGCTGAAACGCTCAATATAATGCGTACCGAGCCGGCACGTCTTACCGAGATAAAGGGTATTTCACCCAAACGCGCAGAAAAAATTTCGACCGCTTTTATTGAGCTTCAGGCAATGCAGGGAGTTGTAATTTTCCTCCAGCAATTCGGGATAAGCGCTACATACGCAATGCGCATACAGAAAGTTTTAGGTCAGAATGCTGTTTCACTTATAAAGGAAAATCCATATATCCTGACCGATTTCCCTGACGGGGTAGGCTTTAAAACCGCCGATAAAATTGCGTTTGCCCAAGGGTTTGCCAACAACAATCCGCTGCGCATAAAGTATGGGATAAAATATCTTCTTACCAACGCCGCATATAAAAGCGGGCATACATACCTTCCCGAAGAAGAACTTATTCTTGCTGCCATATCGGCATTTAATATAACTGAAGAGGAAGCACAAAACGGCATAACCGATTTAAGTCTGTCGCATAGCCTATATTTTGAAGAGTACGGCGGGAAAAGGAAATGTATTTTAAGTGTTTTCTATTCAGCCGAACATTATGTAGCGCGGCGGATTTCGTCTATGTCAATAAGCGCGCCTAAAAAAGCGGCAAGCTGCGATGAGGTAGAGTCAATAATACACGCACTCGAAAAGGAAAATTCCATCACATTTGCACCGGAGCAAAAGCAGGCTGTCTTAGCTGCGGCAGAGTCATCCTGCATAGTAATTACAGGCGGACCGGGAACAGGTAAAACTACCATAATCCGCGCCATTTTACGTATGCTTGATGGTCTTGGTCAGAAATATGTGTTAGCCGCGCCCACCGGCAGGGCGGCAAAGCGTATGAGTGAAGTATGCGGGTGCGAGGCAAAAACATTGCACCGTCTGCTTGGGATACGGCCTGCCGAGGACGGGTCAGGAGTTTTCTCTTCCAATGACTCGGAAACTCTTGATGCGGATGCCGTCATAGTTGATGAAGCCAGCATGCTTGATATTATACTTGCCCAGGCGCTTCTGCAAGCAATTAAGCCAGGCGCAAGACTGATACTCTGCGGCGATGCAGACCAGCTCCCATCGGTAGGGCCTGGTAATGTTCTTCATGATATTATCGACTCAAAAGCTGTCTGCACAATTTCTTTATCCAACATATTCCGCCAGGCAAAAGAGAGCCTTATAGTTGTAAATGCGCACAGAATTAATCACGGTCAAAGCCCTGTTTTAGGTGAAACAGGAAAAGATTTTTTCTTTCTTTCAAGACAATCACCCGAACTTGTAGCCCAGACAATAACAGAGCTTTATAAAACCCGGCTGCCACGAAGTTATAATATTAATCCGATAAATTCTATTCAAATTCTTTCACCGTCAAAAAAAGGCCCGGCAGGCGTTGCGGCACTAAACCGAGAAATACAGTATGCCACAAACCCGCCGGATATGCTAAAACCCGAATATAAAAGAGGAAATACCATATTCCGGGTCGGAGATAAGGTTATGCAGATAAAAAATGATTACGATATAGCCTGGGTTCGTGATAACGGTGAAGTCGGGTGCGGGATATTTAACGGGGACATGGGGATAATTAAGAGCCTGTCCTTAAAGGATAAAAGCGTGAATATTATTTTTGATGATGACAAAGAAGTAGATTATGCGTTTTCCGACCTTGACAGGATAGAGCTTGCATATGCTGTAACTGTTCATAAAAGCCAGGGCAGTGAGTTTCCGATTGTAATAATCCCGGCTTGTGCGTTTGCACCGATGCTGATGTACCGAAGCCTGCTTTATACAGCGGTCACACGTGCAAAGGATATGGTAATAATCGTGGGCAGCCGCGCCCAGATTGAACGTATGACAGCCAATAACGCACAGCATAAACGCTATACAGGTTTATGCGATAAGCTTAAAAATATAAAAGAACTCGCCTGCGGCAAAGATGATACCCTTTAGAAAGGCACTTGATATTTTTGGAAAAACTGTTTAAAGCTCACAGCACGCTATGTATTGTTGCAGGCGCGGCAATGTGGGGGCTTATAGGAATATTTGTACGGGTACTTACGTCATATGGCCTGGGCACGCTCGAAATAATGTCGCTGCGCTGCATTTTTGCAGCTATGGTACTTTTTATCTATCTTGCGGTATCAGACCGCAAAAATCTCAAAGTACGTCCAAGGGATTTATGGATGTTTTTCGGCACGGGGATATTGAGCTTCCTGATTTTCGGATGCGCGTATTTTACTGCCATCAAACTCACTTCAATGGCGGTTGCCGCAATGCTGCTTTATACCTCGCCGGTATTTATAATGCTTATGGCTGCGGTCATATTTAAAGAAAAAATTACTTCAAAAAAGATTATTTCTATAATACTTTGTATATTGGGCTGTGTGCTGATTTCCCTATCAGACGGCGGAATTTCTGCAAGCAAACGCGGCGTATTTTTTGGGCTGTTGTCCGGATTCTGCTATGCGCTGTACAGTATATTCGGCAGGATTGCCGCAAAACGCTATTCTTCTATAACAAT
>CALXUL010000153.1 GCA_944391635.1 uncultured Clostridia bacterium
TAAAATAGTTTTCCACCGCAGGGGTCACTCATTCCGTTCTCGTTAAATTCTATCGTCTTATCAAGCCAAGCCCCTGTTTGCGTATCATAAAAATATGCTTTCTTTGCCAGAGAATACCCGCTAAGCTGTGCTATGATATATCTGCCGCAGGCATATATATGCCCAACCGATGAGATGTTTTCCGAAAGAGGATTAGACAGCGTTTCAGCCTGCTTGGTAAAACGGTTTATACGGTATACATAAGTCGATCCTTTATCGGCACCATTATACGTTCCTCCGGCATATATATAATCATCTATCACTGCAATTCCACCCATTGAATACACGTTCGGGAGAGTGTATAATGTAGAAATTACTCCATTCTCACACTTATACACATTTCCGTAAGCTGAGGTTACGCCGTATACAATATCGTCACAAGCTGCTACAATCCCGTTTGACGTACCGCTCCAGGTTGTAGGAACATACCCTGCATTTTTTATAGTCTTTGTGACAGGAGAATATATTACTATATTCCTGCCTATACAGCAATAGACATTTCCTTTTGAATCGGCACACCCATACCACATTGTTCCGGTAATGCCAGTATTAAATGTCCTAAGAAGTTTTTCGGCGTCAATATCCGCAACTTCAATAATCGTTTCTGCCGCGCCCTCAACAGCGGTAACAATTATAGGCTTTCCGTCCTCTACAGATGATATGCCGCGGCAGATATAGTTTACTGTAATTCCGTCTGTTTCGTATACCATATCACCGTATATCCCATGTTCATACCATGAAAAACCGCTTACCGGCAAAGATAAAATAAATATCAAAATTAATATTATAGCTCTTTTCATATTTTCCTTTTTGTGTAAACAGCCCCGGATACTATTAATCCGAAGCTGTTTATTTCATGTAAAATTATTTTATTACCGCTTCAGCCTTGGGGGTTAGTGAATCCATGTCTTCAAGACAAATAAGTTTTATTACATTGCCTTCTTCATACTCATCAAACAATGTACTGAGCTTTATACTCCTAAGCCCTTCAAGCTCAAAGCTGCACATTTTAACCTGCTTTAAGGAATCACCGTCATAAAGCGCTACAAACGCTGTTCCGGAATTTGCAAATGCACCTGAGCTTATAACTGCATTATCTGCATCAAAATATGCATTAAAATCGCTTGTCTTATATTCACTGTCAACATTCATATAGAAATTATCCATATGGAATACTTCACCGCGCGCTGATGGTCTTGTTGCAATTGCATAAGCCTCATCAGATGTCTTTGCTGTAATAAGCGTTGAAACTTGGGTTATACCGTCAATATATGTATCTGCCTTAGCGTCAACTTTCTTCTCACCGTCATAATATACGTCTGTCAGAACTCCGCCCGGGACAAAAATATACGTAGCAGTTATATTATGCCATACGCCCTTTTCCAAGTCAGCAATCTTATTTGTACCGCATATGATAGCCTTATCCTTAATTTGAACAACTATCTCTGGCTCAGGGTCAACAGATCTTGGTGCAATCAAATATCCGCAAAGTTCGTCACTGTCTACCTTAAAATCAAAACTGATGGTGAACATACCTTCTTTTACAATCTCACTGTTTGGTGTAGTATACACATTGTAACCGTTAGTGTACTTATCATAGTTCCCGTCAAGTTTTTGATTTGATGACGGGAATGTTGTAAAGCAAAAATCCTTGTCATCTTCTCCCGTGCCGTATGCGCCTTCTGTAGGTGCAAGGTATACATTATGCTTAGAATTTAGAACGAATGTTTCCGGCACAGTACCGCTTTCATAATTAAAATCATAGAAAAGTGCTATATGCGGTGTAAAAGTATATGCACTAAAGGTATTGTACATTGATAAAATAGTATATTCGGTATTCGCAGTAAGCGCTGTGTCAAGAATAAGCCTTACAGTATTTGAATCAACAGCTTCTGCACTCACTATACTGCCTGCAACGCCGCCTTCGCTATCCGATATAAGAAGTGAATCCGCGCTTATATTCTTGCCATCAACACTCTGGTTAAATCTTACATCAAGTTCTTTCATAGTGCGGTTTTCTACATTAGATATACCGAACGGATATTCTACTTTTGAAACATCGCTTCCAATATAGAGGTTATCTATATATATTTTTTCGTTTCTTCTATCAAATCTTGTGCTTATTTGCCGCATTGCATCGCTCGTCTGGCTTACTGCGCGGACATCAAAGCGGTAAATCGGGTCTTTGCCATAGCTGTATCTTATACCCTCAGCTTTCAGTTCACCGTCCAGATACACATCTGCTGTAAGACCGATTTCAGATGAATGAGTATATTTTGCACTAACATTGTGCCACTCATACGGTCTTATTTCACCTATATAGTTTCCATTACAAGTAATTGTTCCGCCAAGCCCTAATGTTACCGCCATAGAATAATCACCCATCTTACCGTTATCCGGCTTAGGCGCAATAAGATGCGCTTTCATCTCATCACTCTTTGTCATAAAATCGACGCTTACCACAAAACTTGTATCCGAGATTTTATTATTTGCAAGTTCTGATTCAAGCAATGTAATACCATTGCTGTAATTGTCAAGTACACCATCGCCAGTACCCTCTCCGCCTTTTGCCGGCACCCAACCAATCGCTCCATCGATATCCGCTATAAATCCCGATCCGTTATTTACCCAGGTAAATTTATCAGTCTGTGTGTTATCGGCAAAGTCCCAAGAGTATTCAAATGTGGTATTTTCGGCAAAAACCGCAGTCATAAAAGTTTGCGCCATCGCAACTACAACCATTAAAGATATTAGTCTTTTTTTCATTTTACCGGATCCTTTCTCTATTAAATTTTTAGTTTAGCTCAGATTGATACCTCGTATACGCGCTGTTCATCACTTTAAGAACTTCATCAACATTCATTGATTTAAGCTGGGCAATATAGCTATCCCATGTAGAATCGACATCCTCAACACCAAGAATCCATTTCTGTTCCTGTTCGTTACAGAAAGTACTTATATCAGTCTTATTGGCATCAATAACATTCTGTTCTTCCTCATTATAGGATATTGTCGGCATTTGCGGCTTAATATAGCCATTGTTAAGATATTCATTATAGCCCTGTCTTGCAAGTTC
>CALXUL010000154.1 GCA_944391635.1 uncultured Clostridia bacterium
GCGTCAGGCGGTATTTTTATACTTGAAAGATTGTCAAGCGCTGCTTTGGCAATTGCATCTGCAAGCAAGCCCTGATACGAAGAATCCATTAACTTTTCAGCTTCTTCCTTGTTTGTGATGAATCCAAGCTCCACCAACACCGCCGGCATCTGACAGGTTCTTGTTACCACATGCTGTTCGGTTTTTACACCTCGTTCGGACGCCTGTGTATTCTTTATCAGATTTTTGTATATGTCAGTCGCAAGTTTTTTGCTCGTAATACCATAGCGGTCAGAGTTATTTGTGCTTGAATAGAATACCTCAATGCCGCTTACGCCTTCATTATTTTCTATTGAATTGGAGTGTATACTTATAAACATTGCCGCCCCAAGCTCGTTTGCAAGATCCGAACGGTCAGTAAGGGTCGGGTATGTGTCACCACTTCTGGTCATTTGGACGTTTACGCCGTTTGCTGTAAGTATATCTCTCACCTTTTTTGCTACGGCAAGGTTAATATTCTTTTCAATATATTTGGTGCCGTCAAAAGAAGACTGCGCGCCAGGGTCGCTTCCGCCGTGACCGGCATCGATTACAATAATTTTCTCGCCTGTGAGGAATGAATCAGGCGTTTTTGTCGGCGAAGGAGTTGCCGATGGTGATGTTGACGGCTCGGATGTGCTGCCGCTTTGCGATGATGTGCCGGTTACAGTGATAGTTAGTGTTAATCCATCGGATGATATATTTTTTGTATAGCTCTTTGCGCCCGAAGTATCTATCGCAACCCGCGTATATTCATCATGCAGCCCCATACGCACAGCTTTTACCGCACCCTTATTTACACTCGTGCTATTTGCTACCGTATAGTTCGCTCCGTATATATCACAATAAAGAACTCCTGAGTCAAGCATTACCAGCTCGGTTATTTTGTCCGGTTTAGCTTTCATTTTGACGGTTATTGTAACATTATTCCCGCTTAATGCCGCACTGACCGAGTTGATAGTTGTAGTATAGGGTTTAGGCGTAGCAGTCGGCTCGGGGATATTCTGACCCGGGTTGCTTACGCTGATTTCGCCCTTTTCGCCGTCAAACAGCACATACATACTAAGACTCTCCGACACAAACCGCACCGGAACCATTGTTTTTGCACTCTCCCCGGCTTTGGCAATCAGCATCGGCGTAACGCCGTCCGGGATTGTTTTCCGCGTTCCGTTTATAAATACATACGGCGAGTCTATCTGCATAAGTACAAACATATCATTCATAGTTACTGTTATCTCACGCGTGGTTGATTCATATCCAACCTCTGCGCCCATTGCCTCAAAAACTTCTCTGACCGGCACAAGCGCGCGGTCATTAAAAATTATCGGTTCAAGCGGAGTTTTGACATATTCCCCGTTAACCTTCAGTTTATACACTGATCCTGTATAATTATGCTGCTGCCCGTTATATTCAAGCAGCATTGCAGCTTCTGCTGCGGGCATTAAAAGCATTATAATACCCAAAAGAAGCGCCAAAAGCCTTCTCATTTTTTTCTTCCACCTTTCAAAATCCTACCCCTTAAAAACATAAAACGGTTCATTCTGAGAACTTATACCCAAAATGCTCATACCCTGCTCGGGTCACCATCCTGCCGCGCATTGTGCGCGTAATGAACCCTGCCTGCATCAGATATGGCTCGTATACGTCCTCGATTGTTCCGGAATCCTCACCGATTGACGCCGCAATGGTTTCGAGCCCCACAGGTCCACCGTGAAAACTCTCTATCATGCAGGTTATCATACGTCTGTCGATTTTATCAAGCCCAATAGAATCTATATCCATCATATCAAGCGCCTCAGCGGCAATATCTTTTGTAATCTTCTTATCATACTTAACTTCCGCAAAATCCCGGACCCTTTTTAAAATCCGGTTTGCAATACGCGGAGTACCGCGTGCACGTCTTGAAATCTCGGCTGCACCGTCAGGCGTTATCTCAACATCTAACAGCCGTGCCGAACGCGTAACAATATCCACCAGTTCCTCCGGCTGATAAAGCTCCAGCCGCTCTATCACTCCGAACCTGTCCCTAAGCGGCGCTGACAGAAGCCCTGCCCGTGTAGTTGCGCCAATTAACGTAAATTCCGGCAAATCAAGCCGTATCGACTTCGCCGACGGACCTTTGCCGATTATTATATCCAGTGCATAGTCCTCCATTGCGGGATATAATATCTCCTCAACTGTCCGGGACATTCTATGTATTTCATCAATAAACAGAATATCATTTGCCGAAAGGTTAGTAAGTATAGCCGCTAAATCCCCCGCTTTTTCTATGGCAGGACCGCTGGTTATACGGATATTTACGCCCATTTCGTTTGCGATTATGCCGGCAAGAGTTGTTTTGCCAAGCCCCGGCGGGCCGTAAAGCAGTACATGGTCTAATGCTTCACGCCGGTCAAGAGCGGCTTTTATATAAATCTCCAGATTCCTTTTTACAGCCTCCTGACCGATATATTCATCCAGCCGTCTTGGTCTTAAACCGGTTTCAATATCTGAATCTCCGGCTACCAGCTCGCTTGTAACTATACGCTCATTATCATCAAAAATCATTTTGTCCTCCATTGCCCAATGAAACGCTACATAAGTAATTTAAGCGCTTCACGCACCAAATCCTCGGTCGGCATAGAACTGTCGAGCGATGCGACAGCTTTTTTTGCGTCGCTTTGCGAATATCCCAATACTGTCAAAGCCGCTGCCGCCTCGTTCATATTTTCGTTTAAAACCACGCTTTGCGGCTGCTGAGTTTGATTTTTAGGGATATCCAGCTCGTCCTCGGATATTTTATCTCTTAGCTCGAGGATTATCCGCTTCGCTGTTTTTGCGCCAATACCTGCCGCGCGTGTGAGCATTTTTGTATCATCAGTCATGATTGCAAATGCAAGCTCGCCCGGTGACATAACAGAAAGCAGCGCAAGCGCCGCTTTTGGTCCTACTCCCGATACCGTAGTAAGCCTGCGGTACATTGAAAGCTCTTCATTCGTTGTGAACCCGTAAAGCTCCTGCGAATCTTCACGTACTTCAAGCTGCACATACATCGTAACCGGCTGCTCCTCACCAGAAAGCAGGGCAAGGCTTGTACTCGACGTAAGGATTTTATACCCCACGCCGCCCGCGTCAATAACCGCAAACCCGTCTCCGAGCAAAACCTTTTCTCCTTTGATATAATAATACATTCTGCCGACCTCTCAGTTTAGGTATATTTTTCTTATTATATAATACACCCTAATCCTGCGGCACGTCAACGCTTTAGGTATTACGGTTTTGTTACATTATAGTTACCTTGGGTTAGACGAAATTTACAGCCTGTTTGTTCCCAGCCGGTCATTTATGCCGGCACTGTGAGCGTGGCAGATTGCCACGGCAAGTGCATCTGCAGCATCATCGGGCTTTGGCACTGCCGCAATATTTAAAAGCAGTTTTACCATCTGCTGTATCTGGTTTTTGTCAGCTCTTCCGTACCCGGTTACCGCCTGTTTTATCTGGAGCGGCGTGTATTCATAAATAGGGATATTCCGCACTGCCGCCTGCGCCACAAGAACGCCGCGCGCCTGTGCAACCGCTATCGCTGTTTTCTGGTTACTGTTAAAAAACAATTCCTCTATTGCCACCGCGTCTGGACGATATTTATCAAGGTATTCGCCTATACTTTCAAATATCACTTTGAGACGGAGTGATGTTGCCATTTTCGCATGCGTTGTTATCGCGTTATATTCGATAGGTCTGAATTTTCCGTTTGCGTATTCCAAAACGCCTATCCCCACTATCGCATAGCCGGGGTCTATTCCTAAAATTATCACAAAAAGCCTCCGTTATTTTTAAAATAATTATCACATTATTATATTGCAAATTTAAACATGTTGCTGTATAATATACATAAATTATATAACATAAACGGAGGAAATTCAAGCTATGGCAAAGGAAAAAGTTGTACTCGCCTACTCAGGCGGGCTTGACACATCAATAATTATCCCCTGGCTCAAAGAGCATTACGATTACGACGTAATAGCAGTCTGCGGCGATGTAGGTCAGGGCAAGGAGACCGAAGGTCTTGAGGAGCGCGCAAAGAAAGCCGGCGCATCTAAGCTTTACATAGAGGATCTTCGTGATGAGTATGTTTCGGATTTTATCTTCCCGACATTAAAGGCAGGCGCGGTTTATGAGGGCAAGTACCTGCTGGGTACATCGCATGCAAGACCGATAATTGCAAAGCGTCTTGTAGAAATAGCAGAAAAAGAAGGCGCGGTTGCAATCTGCCACGGCGCAACAGGAAAAGGTAATGACCAGGTGCGTTTTGAACTTACTATCAAGGCTCTTGCGCCGCATCTTAAAATTATTGCTCCCTGGAGAATATGGGATATAAAATCACGTGAGGACGCGGTTGATTATGCGGCTGCTCATAATATTGAAATCCCGGTTACCAAAAAGGATTTATATTCAAGAGACAGAAATATCTGGCATATCAGCCACGAGGGTATGGATTTGGAGGATCCGGCAAACGAGCCTCAGCTCGACAGTCTTCTGAAGCTTTCAGTATCGCCCGAAAAGGCTCCGGATAAGCCGACATATATTACAATCGGCTTTGAAAAGGGTGTACCGGTTTCTATTGATAACGAAAAGATGGACCCAAGACCGCTGGTTGAAAAACTTAATAAACTCGGCGGCGAAAACGGGATTGGAATAGCTGATATTGTAGAGGACAGGCTTGTCGGAATGAAATCACGCGGCGTATATGAAACTCCGGGCGGAACCATTTTGTACGCTGCACTTCAGGAACTTGAATATTTATGCCTTGACCGTGATACTCAAAGCTTCAAGCGTCAGGCGGCTATTAAGTTCTCAGAGCTTGTATATGACGGAAAATGGTATACGCCGCTTCGCGAATCGCTTTCCGCAATGGTTGACAAAATGGAAGAAACCGTTACCGGTGAAGTTCGCTTAAAGCTCTACAAGGGCAGTGTAACGCCTGCCGGAGCAAAGAGCCCGTATTCACTTTATAACGAGGATATTGCTTCTTTCGGCGACAGCCACGAGCTTTACAGCCACAAGGACGCTGCCGGATTTATCAATCTGTTCGGACTTCCGCTTAAGGTCCGTGCAATGATGAAAAAGAAAAACAACGGCAAATAAGAATACCAAAAATGCGGCATCCCGTATGCGGATAGCCGCATTTTGAAAATCAGCAGAAATTTTTGGAGGTTTATTATGGCAAAGCTTTGGGGCGGACGTTTTCAAAAAAGCACTGATAAGAAAGTTGATGATTTTAATTCTTCGATACGTTTTGACAAACGTATGTATAAGCAGGATATCCGCGGCAGTATCGCGCATGCGACAATGCTTGGCAAAACCGGGATAATTCCAAAGTCCGATGCTGATAAAATCGTTGAGGGACTTTATGGAATCCTTTCTGATATAGAAAACGGTAAGGTTGAATTTTTAATCGACGCCGAAGATATACATATGAATATTGAAAAACTTCTTACCGACCGAATTGGAGAGGCGGGCAAACGCCTTCATACCGGCAGAAGCCGCAATGACCAGGTAGCTCTTGATTTAAGAATGTATCTGCTTGATGAAACTAATACACTTCGACTTATGCTTTTGCATCTATTGGATGTGCTTTTGTCGCTTGCAAAGGAGCATACCAAAACCATAATGCCGGGATATACGCATCTTCAAAAGGCTCAGCCGGTCACCTTTGCGCTGCATCTTATGGCATATTTTGAAATGTTCCGGCGTGACCTTTCAAGGCTTAGCGACTGGCGTAAAAGATGCGATCTGATGCCGCTTGGCGCAGGCGCGCTTGCCGGGACAACCTATCTGCTTGACCGCGGGTTTGTTGCCGAGCAGCTCGGATTTTCCGGAATTACAAGAAACAGTCTTGACAGCGTTTCCGACCGCGATTTCGCAATAGAGCTTGCCGGGGTAATTTCTCTTATTATGGTGCATCTTTCAAGATTTTCTGAGGAATTGATTTTATGGTCAAGTCACGAATTTTCCTTTGTTGAGATGGACGATGCGTTCTCGACCGGCTCATCAATAATGCCGCAGAAAAAGAACCCTGACGTGGCCGAGCTTATCCGCGGCAAGACGGGGCGCGTAATAGGAGACCTGTCCGGGCTTATGGTTATGATGAAAGGTCTGCCGCTTGCGTACAATAAGGATATGCAGGAGGATAAGGAACAGATTTTTGACGCACTGGACACTGTTATGTTATGTCTGCCGGTATTCTGTGATATGCTCGCAACTATGACGGTCAAAAAGGATAATATGCTCCGCGGCTCAAAAGGCGGTTTTACAAATGCTACCGACGCGGCGGATTACCTCGTTAAAAAGGGTATGCCGTTCAGACAGGCACATGAGGTTATCGGCAATCTTGTATTCTATGCGATAAAGGAAAATAAAGCTCTCGATGAACTTACTCTTGATGAATTTAAAAACTTTTGCGATATGTTTGACGAGGATATATATACCGCAATCAGTATGCAGACCTGCGTGAATGAGCGTAAAGTTCCGGGCGGACCTGCAGAGGATGCAGTAAATGCTGAAATTGCGGAGGCAGAGGCGTTTCTTGGCTCTGTTTCGGAAAATTAATTTAGACGGGAATAGAAATGACACAAAATAAAACTCTTGCGCGGCTTGCGCTGCTGTTGGCAACAATCATATGGGGCAGTTCATTTGTGGTGCTGAAAAATACTCTTGACTCGCTTCCGGTAATGTTTCTGCTTTCTATAAGATTTCTTTTAGCAGGGGCGCTGTTGGCAGTAATATTTTTCAAAAAACTTAAAACTCTTAATAAAGGATATTTTTTAAGCGGCGCGGTTATCGGCGCCTGCCTGTTTTTGGCATATCTTTTCCAGACGATAGGTCTTACCAACACTACACCGGGGAAAAATGCCTTTCTGACTGCGGTGTACTGTATGATTGTACCGTTTTTGTTCTGGGCAGTTGATAAAAAACGCCCGGATAAATTTAATATTATTGCAGCGATTATCTGTATTACCGGTATAGGGCTTGTTTCGCTTACGGGAAGTTTAAGTCTTGAAATAGGGGATTTAATGACGTTAATCGGTGGATTTTTCTTTGCGGCACATATAGTTGTGGTAGCGAAGTTTTCGCGCGGCCGCGACCCGGTACTGCTTACGATACTTCAGTTTTTTGCCTGCGGCGCGCTTGCGGCAATCGGTT
>CALXUL010000155.1 GCA_944391635.1 uncultured Clostridia bacterium
TGATAACGAAAGCATCATTCCTAATGATGATGAAAATACCGAAAAATTCTCTGATATATCTCAGAGCAGGTATAGGGGGGAAATTGAACGTCTTGCAAGTAAAAATATATTAAGCGGAAAGACGGAGGACATGTTTTATCCGTATGCTGAAATGTCAAGGGCAGAGTTTGCGACAGCGGCTGTAAGAGCGTTTGGCTTATCTCCGGTATTTGAGGATGTTTTTTTGGATGTAAATAAAGATGATTGGTTTTATGGCTATATAGCGGCGGCATATAAGAATAATATTGTGAGCGGCATATCACAAACCGAATTTGATCCTTATGGTTTCATATCGCTTGAGCAGGCAGCAGTTTTGATTAAAAAATGTGCAGAGGTTTGCGGCATAGATACTGCATTAGGCAGCATAAATAACCTGTCGTTATATGATGACCGCAGCGATGTGGCACAGTGGGCAAAGGAAAGCGTAGAGTTTTGTTTGAATAATTATGTTATAATTGAAGATGGTATGAATCTTTCTCCGAAACGGCGTGTAATGCGCGATGAAATGGCGCACATGATATACCGTGTGCTTGAAATGTCAAACCGTCTGTAGGAGTGGCTATATGAAAAAGAATATAAAGAATATTGTTGCTGCGGCTGTTATTATAATTTTAGGTATTGTGATATTCTATAAAAGTGCGCATGCGCCTTCAGATGTGGAAGTCACAAATAATACTGCGCTTGAAACACCATATGATATAGAGGAAGTACCTGATAATAGTCCAACAAGTCTGCCTGCTGAAACGAAAAAACCGGAAATAACGGATAAAACTTTGTCACCTGTTCCGGAAGATAAGTCTGCGGCTCAAAATATTAAGCCGTCTGAATCTCCTGCACCTGTACCGGAAGTTCAGACCACATCAGCACCGGAATCAGGTGATAATAAAGAAAATACCTGTACGCTGTCCATAAGCTGTATTAATGCAATCAATAGTGATAAACTCTCTGAGTCAAAGCGCAAGTTGCTTCCGTCTGACGGAGTAATACTAAGCTTGGAAAATGTTGAATTTTCAAATGGTGAGAGTGCGTTTGACATTTTGAGGCGTGAACTTAAAAGGAATAGTATACATATGGAATATAACACAGCGCCTATGTCATCAAGCTCATATATAGAAGGGATAGCTAATTTATATGAATTTGACTGCGGCGATGGTTCAGGCTGGCTTTATAAAGTGAACGGAGATTTTTTAGAATACAGCAGCAGCCAGTACACTGTAAAAAGCGGAGATAGTATTGAGTGGGTATATTCGTGCGATTTTGGCGCGGATGTAGGAAGTTTTGTGCCGGGAAGTTAAAATGAATGAGTTTGAAAGATATCATCCGATTGTTAATTTTATATATTTTACTTTAGTGCTTGTATTTTCAATGTTTTTTATGCACCCAATCTTACTTGTGATTTCAGCAGTTGGCGGATGCGTGTATTACGGTATGCTTCGGGGTATAAAAGCATTGTTAAAACGGCTTATTCTGTTGCTACCAATTTTAGCTTTAGCTGCTATACTAAATCCGCTGTTTAATCATCAGGGTGTAACAATTCTTGCATATCTGCCGGGCGGGAACCCGTTGACGAAGGAGTCGCTTGTATATGGTTTATTTGCGGCGTTGATGCTGTTTTGTGTAATTTTATGGTTTTCATGCTACAATATTGTGATGACAAGTGATAAGTTTATATATTTGTTTGGACGCATAGCACCGAATTTGTCGCTTATCTTTTCGATGACATTAAGGTTTGTTCCAAGGTTTCTTGAACAGTTTAAGCAAGTACTGCACGCGCAAAGGTGTATTGTTAGCCCTTCCTGTGCAGGTGGGCTAAGAGGTAGAGTTAAATATTACAGCGCAATTGTGCTGTCAATGCTTGGCTGGGCTCTTGAAAACTCTATAGAAACAGCGGACAGTATGCGCTCAAGAGGTTATGGACTAAAGAAAAGGAGTTTTTACAGTATATATAGGATTGAAAAGCGCGATATTATTGTATTGGCAATAATTATATTATTGGCAGGATATATATTTACATTGGCTGCAAGTGCAAAGGTAAGCGCAGAGTATTTCCCGGCTGTAAATTTTGATTTTGAAAGCTTGTATGCAGTAAGCGTTTTTGCGGCATATATTTTATTGTGCGCTATGCCGATAGTTATTGGAATCAGGGAGGTGTTGAGATGGAAATAATTCGTGCAGAAAACTTTTCTTTTTCTTATCCTGGTTCTGAAAATTGCGTGCTTAAGGATATATCTTTTTCTATCAAAAATGGTGATTTCATAACTATCTGCGGAAGGTCCGGCAGCGGAAAATCTACGCTTCTTCGCAATCTAAAGCCTATGATTGCGCCTAAAGGAACCAAACGCGGCAGTATTTTTTTTGAAGGAAATATAGTGTGGGATAGAGATGAGATTGAACAAAGCATAAAAATTGGATATGTAAGCCAGAATCCTGAAAATCAGGTTGTGACAGATAAGGTTTGGCATGAATTGGTATTTGGGCTTGAAAGTCTGGGATATAATAGTAACGAGATTCGCTCTAAAGCGGCTGAGATGGCGTCTTTTTTTGGAATACAGAACTGGTTTTATAAGAATGTCTGTGAGTTATCAGGCGGACAAAAACAGATTTTGAATCTTGCGTCTGTGCTTATAATGAATCCATCAGTTATTATTCTTGACGAACCCACATCACAGCTTGATCCGATAGCGGCGCAAGATTTTTTAATGATGCTAAAAAGGATTAATACTGAGCTTGGTATTACGGTGATAGCGGCAGAACATCACCTTGAGGATATTTACAGTATATCAGACCGTATATTTTTTATGGAAAATGGCAGGATTGTTTTTGATGCCGCGCCTGATAGTGCCGGCGGTTTGCTGAAAGGGAACGATTTTTTTGATGCGCTGCCACTGCCGGTAAGAATACATACTGAAGTAGAAAATGATTATAAATGCCCGATAACGGTAAAAGACGCAAGGGAATGGCTAAAAAAAATAAGCATTGACAAGGGTATTGAAGACTATAAAATACTTGACTGCGGAAAGGTAAAAAAAGAAGCGGTAATCGAGCTTAAAAATGTATGGTATAGATATGCAAAAGATTTACCGGATGCTCTTTGCGGGCTGAGTTTAAAAGTAAATAAGTCCGAAATATTAGCAGTGCTTGGAGGCAATGGAGCAGGCAAGACAACGGCACTTTCGGTTATTTGCGGGATTTTAAAACCGTCTCGCGGAGCGGTTATCGTTCGTGATAAAAACTATTCATCAATCGGCATGCTTGTGCAGAATCCGGAGAGTATGTTTGTAAAGGATACTGTTGAAGAAGATTTAATGTATACTCTTGAAATGATGAATGTGCCGGAATCTGAAAAGAAAGCAGAGATTGAACGGGTAATAAAGCTTTGTGGGCTTGAAAATTTTAAATCACGTCATCCGTATGACCTTTCGGGCGGAGAAAAACAGCTTGCGGCGCTTAGTAAGATTCTGTTATCAAGACCAAAGGTACTGCTGCTTGATGAGCCTACCAAAGGTCTTGATATTTGCTGGAAAAAGAAACTTGGTGTAATATTAAAAAAGCTTAAAGATTCTGGCACGGCAATTGTAATCGTATCGCATGACATTGAGTTTTGTTCTGGCTGTGCGGATAGATGCGTGCTTTTATTCAATGGCATTGCGGCGGCAGAGGGTGAGCCGAGGAAATTTTTTTCCGGCAATAATTTTTATACTACCTGTGCAGACAGAATCTGCCGTGGAATTATTGATGGAGTTGTGCTTTCAAGTGATCTGTTTGATGTGTTCGGGTGTAAAAAAGAAGAGCAGGACAATGATGATGTTAATATAAGCCCTTCGTATAGATGTGAGGATAAAAAGGTAAAAAAGCCAATTAAAAAAAAGAACATATTATTTTGTTTATTTTTTGCCGCGCTCTTTTTGGTAATGATAGCAGCAGGCAACTTTGTGGAAAATCCATATGCGTTGTCATTAATCCAGATATTTCAAATAGTCTTTGCCGGCGGGGCATTGTTTTCGATAGCACCATCTGATAAAAATAGTAAGAATAGCTATTTGAGAAAGAAAAAAATAAAAAATAATACGCAAATAATTTCTTTTATAGTTACAGCTTTTATAATATTTATTACCGCTTTTGTTGGTAACTTTCTTTTTGATGGAAGAAAATATTACATTATCGGCATTATTATTATATTTGAGTTGCTATTTGCATTCTTTGTTACGCTTGAAAAAGCAAGGTTCAAAGCAAGGGATATTGTTGCAATAAGCGCAATTTGCGCAATAGCGGTAGCGTCAAGGACAGCATTTTATATGCTTCCGCAGTTTAAACCTGTTGCGGCAATAGTTATAATATCCGCAATAGCGTTTGGCTGGCAGGAAG
>CALXUL010000156.1 GCA_944391635.1 uncultured Clostridia bacterium
GTAAGCCTCTTTTCTATACCGTCACGTATAATAAGTCTGTCAACAACTATTTCTACTGTATGTTTTTTGTTTTTTTCAAGCTGAATATCTTCTGATAGATCATATAAAATTCCGTCAGCAAGCACACGCACAAATCCGGATTTTTTAGCGTCATCAAATACTTTTTTATGTTCGCCTTTTTTACCTCTTATAACAGGCGCAAGCACAAGAATTTTGCTTCCTTCCGGAATTTGCAGAATTTGATCAACAATCTGGTCTACACTCTGTTTTTTAATTTCTTTACCGCATTTTGGACAATGCGGCACGCCGATATTTGCATATAAAAGTCTTAGATAATCATATATTTCTGTTACGGTGCCGACAGTAGAACGCGGGTTTTTAGATGTTGTTTTCTGGTCAATGCTGATTGCAGGTGATAACCCCTCGATATTATCAACATCAGGCTTATCCATCTGCCCTAAAAACATACGCGCATAGCTTGATAGTGATTCTACATATCTTCTTTGTCCTTCTGCATAAATTGTGTCAAATGCAAGAGATGATTTCCCGGATCCTGACAGTCCGGTTAAAACTACAAGCTTTTCACGTGGTATATCAAGGCTTATATTTTTTAAATTGTGAACCCTTGCACCTTTAATTTTAATATATTTATTCATATTTGCTTTTCCTTTAATTGTTGTATTCTGTCACGCAGCTGTGCAGCGCGCTCAAATTCCAGCATTTCAGCAGCGGCAAGCATTTCGTCGGTAAGATTTTCTATCATGACGGAATAATCTTTCCCTCCCCTGCTTTCTTCAGCTTCAGCCGGCGTTAACGATTCTATTATCTTTCTTATATCTTTTTGAATAGTTTTAGGTATAATTCCATGTTCTTTATTATACTTATCCTGCATACTGCGTCTTCGATTTGTTTCATCAATCGCATATTGCATTGAATTTGTTACAGTATTTGCATACATTATGACCTCGCCCTCAGCATTACGAGCTGCGCGTCCAATTGTCTGAATTAAGGATGTTTCACTTCGCAAAAAACCCTCTTTATCAGCATCTAGTATCGCAACAAGAGAAACTTCCGGCAAATCAAGCCCCTCTCTTAAAAGGTTAATACCGACTAAGACATCAAACACTCCCATCCTAAGATCCCTGATTATTTCAGTACGTTCAATTGTTTTAATCTCGGAATGCATGTATCTTACCTTAATATCAACGCTTCTTAAATAATCACATAAGTCCTCTGCCATTTTTTTTGTAAGTGTTGTAACCAGAACTCTTGTACCATTTTCTGCACGTTTGTTAATTTCCGAAATCAAATCATCAATTTGGTTTTCAACGGGACGAACAGAAATTTTCGGATCAAGAAGACCGGTTGGGCGTATAAGCTGTTCAGCTATATTCTGTGAATGTTCACGTTCATAAACACCTGGTGTTGCAGAAGTAAAAATGACCTGATTAAGCTTTTCCTCAAACTCATCAAACATTAACGGTCTGTTATCAAACGCGCAAGGAAGCCTAAAACCATATGCTACAAGAGTTTCTTTTCTTGCCCGGTCACCATTATACATTGCGCGAACCTGCGAAACCGTGACATGCGACTCATCAATGAACATCAAAAAATCTTTAGGAAAATAATCAAGCAATGTGTAAGGCGCACTTCCAGGTGCTCTACCGCTTATTACACGTGAATAGTTCTCTATTCCCTGGCAAAAACCAATCTCTTGAAGCATCTCAACATCATACATTGTACGCTGTTCAATCCTTTGAGCTTCAATTAGCATATTTTTTTCCTTAAAAAATTTAATTCTTTCCGACAACTCATCAAGAATAGCAGCAATCGCAAGCTGCATTTTATCAGCAGTTGTTACATAGTGAGAAGCCGGCATTATAACAATATGATTTCTGTATCCGAGAACTTCACCTGTTATAACGTCAACTTCAGCAATTCTTTCAATTTCATCTCCGAAAAATTCAATTCTCAAGGCATGTTCACCGTTATTGGCAGGAAAAACTTCGAGCACGTCACCACGCACACGAAATTTATTACGAACAAAGTTAATATCGTTTCGTTCATATTGTATTTCAACAAGCTTTTTCAGAACTTCTTCCCTGCTCTTTTCCATTCCGACACGAAGAGATATCATCATATTCTGGTAATCTTCCGGATCTCCAAGACCATAGATACAAGAAACACTGGATACGATAATTACATCTCGTCTTTCAAATAGCGCAAATGTAGCGGAATGACGCAGCTTATCTATTTCGTCATTTATCGACGAGTCCTTTTCAATAAACGTATCAGACTGCGGAATATATGCTTCTGGTTGATAATAGTCATAATATGATACAAAAAACTCAACAGCATTATTGGGAAAAAACTCTTTAAACTCACTGCAAAGCTGTGCAGCAAGAGTTTTGTTATGAGCCAGAACAAGGGTTGGCTTATTTACGGCAGCGATTATGTTTGCCATTGTAAAAGTTTTACCCGATCCGGTTACTCCCATAAGGGTCTGATATTTCAGCCCTTTATTTATCCCAGAAACAAGCTTTTCAATTGCCTGAGGCTGATCACCTGTAGGTAAAAAATCAGCTTTAAGCTCAAATTTTGCGTCTTTTTCCTGCATGTAACTGCCTCCTTTAAAAATTAAGACGGCAATAGCCGTCTAAAAAAAGTATATCATTAAACGAACATAAAGTCAATATTACGAACATACATTTATGTCGCCAAGTTCATACATTATCATTGCCAACACTGCTTCACCTGCTGTTTCGGTGCGTAGGATACGCGGTCCAAGCGTAATAAGGGAAATTCCGCTGTCCTTTAAATACTGTGCTTCTTCCGGAGCAAAGCCGCCTTCAGGTCCTATCATAAATGAAATAGTATCAGCACTTTTATTTTTTATTAAAATATTTTTTAAGGACTGCTTTTTTTCGCTTTCATATGCGGCAAATGCAAAATCATCTTGTTTCATTTTTTCAACAGCATTTTTTAGCGAAATTACCGATGAAACTTCCGGAATAACTCCCCTGCCGCATTGTTTTGCAGCTTCATCTGCTATCTTCTGCCATCTTAAACGTTTTTTCTCAGCATCCTTTTCATCAGTTTTAACAACACATCTTGTTAATGAACAAGGAACAATTCTGGCTATTCCAAGTTCGGTGGTCTTTTGAATTATATAGTCCATTTTAGCGCCTTTTGGCAAAGCTTGGTATAATGTTACTTTTATATTAGGTTCAGTATTATTTTTTTTCGAATCTGTTATTCTACATATAATACTTTCTTCCGTTATATCGGAAATACTGCAAAGATAATCAATCCCCAAAGAGTCTGATACAGTAATTTCATCACCAACACCAAGACGCAACACTTTTTTTATATGTCGGACATCAGCAGTATCAATAATAATTTTTCCATCTGATATTTTATCAGGCGCAGCAAAAAAACGTGGCATACTATTCATCCTTTAATTCTTCAATAAATTTTTTTGTATATACTTTCATTTTTTCAATATCACTTAAATTAGGGCAAAAGGATATACGGAAAACATCACTTTTTACTCTTAACTTCATAGTTTTAAGAACAGACTGAATAATTAAAGTTGCTTCTCCACTCCAGCCATACGAGCCAAATACCGCAAACTCTTTGTCAAGACAGCTTGGAACATCAATATGCTTAATTATATTCCATACTTGCGGCGGCACATTACGGCTGATAGTTGGAGTACCTATCATTATTCCATCTGTATTTTTTATAACTTCGCCTATACTGTTTTCTGAAATGTTGTCAAGGCTTAATATCTTCGTATCACACCCGCACTCATTTGCCTGTTCTGACGCAGCTATGGCAAGTTCTTTAGTATATCCATACTCGCTTTTATATAAAATTACAATCTGCTTTAACTCCTGCTTACAAGGTGTTGACCATTTAGTATATTTCGCTAACGCGTCTTTATAATTTTCAAATAAAACAGACCCATGCGCTGGGCAAATAGCTTTAATATCAAGCCCGGAAATCTTATTGCATGCACTTAAAACAAAAGCTTTATACGGCGACATAAGACTTAAATAATATTCCTTAAACAGGCTATCATATTCACTGCAATATGTATTATTATCAGAAATAAAATGCGCACCTAAAAAATCACCCGAAAAAAGCAACTGTTTTTTTGGGCAATATGTAATCATAGTATCCGGCCAATGCAGATTTGGCATTGTAAAAAACTGTAGTGAAAATTGGTTAAAATTGAGAATTGCAGAATCCTTAGCGAGATACTCGTTAAATTCGCAGTTAGTTATTTCTTTAAGATTTTTCAAACCCGCAATTGTAGAAATTACCTGTATATCAGGATTTACATTAAGGAGCTTTAAAAGCATCCCAGAGTTATCCGGCTCGGTATGGTTAAAAATAACATAGTCAATTTCTTTTGGAGATATAATCTTTTTAATCTCAGAAAAATATTCATCAGAAAATTTACCAGGCGCACCATCAATCAATATATTTTTATCCGACTTGATAAGGTACGAATTATATGTTGTACCATAAGATTCTTTGCCGCTCGCGTAAGAAAGCTTTCGTTTGGTATCTTTTATATCTATACAAAATACATCATCAGATATAGAATACATATGCTGTTTTCCCCCAATTAAATTATTCTATAACCTTTTTACAGCAATATGCTGCCCAATCTGCGCTTCTTGATACATTCTCAATTTTAAATCCAGCTGTTTTTAGTGCAGCTTCAACTTCAGACATTCTTTCATCAATTATTCCCGAGGCAATAAAATATCCGTTATCTTTAAGGCAATTATACGCAAAGCTGGAAATTGAAATTATAACATCTGCAACAATGTTTGCAGCTACTATGTCATATTTATTTTTTGAAATTTCATTCTTTAGTTTTTCATCAGTAAGTAAGTTTCCGGACACAACTTTATATAATCTTTCATCAATATTATTCAGTTTAGCATTTTGACATGCAATCTGCGCAGAAAGAGGGTCAACATCAACCGCAAACGCATTATTTGCACCAAGCATAAGCGATATAATAAAAAGTATTCCACTACCACAACCAAGATCAAGAATACTGTCGCCTGTATTTACAATTTTTTCAAGCTGCTCAATGCACATTTTGGTTGTGTGATGCGAACCTGTCCCAAAACTCATGCCTGGATTTATTTTAAAAACAATTCTATCATCTGAATTTTCTGCCTCTTCCCACTCTGGCATAATTAGAATCTTATCGCCTATCAATAGAGGATGAAAATATTTCTTCCAATTATTAGCCCAGTCCTCTTCTTTTAGGTTAGAAATTTCAACTGCAAGTCTGCCGAAATTATTATCTTTATCATATTCTAAAAGTTCACAAATAGATGTCTTTACGGCTGTAAGTGTTTCCATACCGTCAGGTGTATTTGGCAGATAAAACTTAACACTTGTTTCTTTATGCATACTTTTTACAAGTTCATCATCAACATAATCCCAAATCTGGTGATTTGATTCAAGAAATTCCTGAAATTCTGTTTCATCTTCGATAGAAACGCCATTAATTCCAAGTTGATATAATCGTCCGCAAACAGGGTCTATTCCGTCTGTGGATGTGAAAACAGTAACCTCAAGCCACTCCATATCCAATCTCCTTTTACTGTTTTTAGTCAAGATAATCTTTTAGTTTCTTGCTTCTTGACGGGTGACGCAGCTTACGCAAAGCTTTTGCTTCAATCTGTCTAA
>CALXUL010000157.1 GCA_944391635.1 uncultured Clostridia bacterium
GGCACAACCTTTCCGCTTTCCAACGCATCCTTTATATGCATATACTCCACATATTTTGAAAGCATATTCCAAGCAGCCTTTGTATCCTGCTTGCACTGAACAAAATTAGCTGGATCAAATACCGCCTTTATTTCAGGAAATGTTTCATGTATCTCTACGCAGCGCTTGGCGACATCACCATAAATACCTTTTTCATTTTCATGACAAAGTATGATATTGCTGCCCTTTGCTGCAGCGACAAACTGTTCCAATCGTCTCATAACCTCGTCGCGATATTCCTCGGGCTGCTTATCCTTTGACTTATAAAAGCTGAACAGCCGTATATGCTTTGTTTCAAGCTCATACGCAAGCTCAAGCCCATGCTTAAATTGATCCAAATGCGGCTGAAAATCATCATCGATACCTATTTTACCGTAAGGAGAACCCAGTGACCAGACCTGTATTCCTGCATCTTTTAACTGATTTTTTATTTCTCTGGCTTTGGCAAGAGTAATTTTGGAAATGTTTTCTCCGTCAACTCCGCGTATTTCCAATAAAGAAATATCGTGTTTCTGCATAGCATTAATTTGTTCACTCAGCTTACTTGACGCCTCATCTGCAAATGCCGATAATTTAAAATCCAACATATCATCACCCTTTTCCTTTTTGAATTTATCTTTGTACTCTGCCGGATCCGTCGCCGTTTGCCAATGCTTCTACCTCAGATACGGATACGTCATTAAAATCCCCTTCAATCGAATGCTTCAGACAGGATGCTGCTGTAGCAAATTCTAATGCGCGCTGGCAGTCATAGCCCTCTGTGATGCCGTAAATAAGCCCTGCTGCAAAGCTGTCTCCGCCTCCGACACGATCGACTATTTGTATATTATATTTTTTAGATGAATACAAATCTCCGTTATCATATAACATAGCCGACCACAGATTATTAGAAGCAGAAACAGATTCTCTGAGCGTTACAGCTATTTTTTTGATTCCGAAACGGTCGTCAATCTGCTTTGCTACGTCACGGTAGCTTTCAAAACACAGCTTACCTGCTGTTACATCTGTATTGCCGGCCTTTATACCAAATACATCATTTGCGTCTTCTTCATTTGCTATAAGTACGTCTACATAAGGCATCAAGCCACTCATTACTTTGTTGGCTTTTTCTTTGCTCCAAAGTTTTTTACGATAATTAAGATCGCATGAAACAGGAATGTTCATTTGTTTAGCCTGACGGCACGCTTCCAATGTTGCATCGGCTATACCATCGCTCAATGCAGGAGTTATACCTGTAAAGTGAAACCACTTTGCACCTTTTAATATTTTACTCCAATCAAAATCACTGCTTTTAAGTTTTGCAAAAGCAGACCCTGCACGATCATAAATAACCTTGGAAGGACGCTGGGACGCGCCTTTTTCACAATAATAAATTCCCATTCTTCCGGGATTTACTATTATTTCAGACGTATCCACATTCCATTTGCGAAGCTGTCCTATGCAAGCTAAGCCAATATCGTTGTCAGGCAAGCCGGTAACAAAACGTGCATTTTTATTATAATTAGCCAAAGACACAGCAACATTTGCTTCGCCTCCGCCAAATGTCATTTCAAGCTGAGACGTCTGGTTAAGGCGTAAATATCCGGTAGGCGCCAGCCTCATCATTATTTCTCCGAATGTTACTATCATGTTATCCCCTCTCACTTTTTGATTTGTTTATCTCTCTTGTTAAAGCGGCTGCATTTTTATAAACATCGCCTTTCATCAAATTACTGCCTACTCCTACGGCAACTGCACCCGCCTTTATCCACTGTCCTGCATTCTCAATACTTACACCGCCTGTCGGCATAATCTGAGCATAAGGCAGAGGTCCTTTTATATCTTTAATAAACGCAGGTCCAAACAAATCACCTGGGAATAGTTTTAAAATATCAACTCCCGCTTCCATTGCCTGTATTGCTTCTTTTACTGTCAGAATACCTGCCATATTTGCAACACGATATCTATTGCAAATACGTGTAACTTCAGGATCAAAATGCGGCGATACAATGAATTGCGCACCGGACAGCATTGCGATTCTGGCTGTAGGAGCATCCAGGACCGTACCGGCTCCAAGCAAAATCTTGTCACCGTATTTTTGGGATATTTTTTCGATTATTTTGTGGGCATATGGTACTGTAAAGGTAAGCTCGATAATATTGATTCCGCCATCAATACAGCTGTTAACGATCTCTTCAGCCTTTTCAGGCGTATTACCGCGTACCACGGCAACTATTGCATTATCTCTAATTTTAAATAAAACTTCTTCTTTTGTCAAAAAAGCCATAGTATTTTATCTCCTGTATAAGAATTATTATTTAAACTCCTGAATAGGCAGAAAATCCGCCGTCAACCGGAACAACAATTCCTGTGACAAATCCGGATTCTTTTTCGTTTGTCAGCCATTTAAGCGCTCCAAGCAGTTCCTCCGGCTCTCCGAATCTCTTCATCGGAGTAGCATTTATAATTTTATCGGTTCTGGCAGTAGGATTTCCATTCTGGTCAAAAAGCAGGTTCTTATTTTGATTAGTTACAAAAAATCCGGGAGCTATAGCATTAACGCGAATTCCCTGGTGTGCAAAATGTACCGCAAGCCATTGTGTAAGGTTGGATAGTGCGGATTTTGGGGCGCTGTAGGCAGGTATTTTAGGCAGGGGTCTGTAAGCGTTCATTGATGAAATATTA
>CALXUL010000158.1 GCA_944391635.1 uncultured Clostridia bacterium
GTCAAAGACATAGTGATATATGTATCTATTGCTCTTTCGCTGGTATTAAGCGTGGGGCTGTTTATACTTCTGCCTACTGCAATAACCCGCGGCGCGGAATGGATATTTTCCTTTACGCCGTTTAAAGCGGCAGCGTCTACCGGAGTATTTACCGGAGTAACCGAGGGCGTTATCAGGATGATGATTTTTGTGGGGTATCTTGCGCTGGTATCGCAGATGCCGGACATAAAAAGAGTATTTGAGTACCACGGTGCAGAACATAAGACTATCGCTTGTTATGAGGGCGGAGAGGAACTGACTCCTGAAAATGTTGAAAAGTATACAAGATTTCACCCCAGGTGTGGTACGAGTTTTCTTTTGTTTGTTATGATAATAAGTATAATACTGTTTTCGCTGTTGCCCAGAACGGGTATTATCCTTAGAATGGTAATGCGGCTTGCGCTTTTACCTGTAGTTGCAGGGTTATCATATGAAGTGATAAAGCTTGCAGGACGCAGGCAAAAGGGGTGTGTGAAGATATTGACAAAGCCGGGTCTGTGGCTTCAGCGGCTGACGACACGCGAGCCGGACAGAAGCCAGATAGAGGTTGCCATAAAGTCTATGAAGGCGGTTATCCCGGAGAACAAGGAGGACGATAAATGGTAATACGCGATTTGCTGCGTGAGACGTCATACAATCTTTCAAGCATTGAAAACCATTTGTTTGAGACGCACCTTATAGTGCGGAGTGTACTTGGTTTATCGCCGATAGACCTTGTTTTGGCGCATGATAAACCGGTAACTGAAGAACAGATTAATGAGGTACGCAGTATGGTATTGCGTCGTCTTCGCGGCGAGCCGCTTCAATATATTATGGGGACTCAGGAGTTTATGGGGCTTGAGTTTAAGGTTAATAAAGATGTATTGGTCCCTCGTGCCGATACCGAAACATTAGTTGAGACGGTTTTGGAATATCTCGGAGGCAGAGGTGCGTCGGTGCTTGATATTGGCTGCGGTTCTGGCTGTATTGGGCTTTCGATTGCACATTGTAATAAAAGGGTATATTTAAGAGGTGTTGATATTAGCGAGGGCGCGGTTATGACATCTCAGGAAAATGCTAAAAATCTTGACCTTTTTGACCGCACGGCATTTATCTGCGCCGATATAATGAAAGAACATATTTGCGGAAAATATGATGTTATCGTATCAAATCCGCCGTATATAAAAACTGAGCAGATAGAATATTTGCAGCGCGAAGTGCGTGATTATGAGCCTAAACTTGCACTGGACGGTGGAATAGACGGACTGGATTTTTATATACATATAATAGAAATGGCGCCTAAACTTTTAAATGAGGGAGGTTTGCTTGCGTTTGAAGTAGGAGAGGGTCAGGCGCAGGAGGTTAGCCGGTTGATGCGCAAGGATTTTAAGAATATAACCGTAAAAAAGGATTTATGCGGAATAGAGAGAGTAGTTACTGGTTTTTTTGTATCCGAAAACAAAGGGGGAGAGAATATGGGAAAACTAAGGTTTGATTTTGGCCCTGGTGCGGTACATAGCGGGTATATAAAGGTAAGAGGAAAAGATATATACTCCGAAGAGGTCGGCTGGGGGATAGAACATGAAACGGACGGCTGCAGCAGGCCGCGCGGTGATTATTGGGAAGGCGATGTGCCTGTGCTTCGTGATTGGCTTGATTTTAGCGAAAACAGTTTTTTGGTTGGCGTTGAAAACGGCAGTTATATGGTACGGGTTTGTTCAGGTGATTATATTGACGAGGGCGATGTTGTTACCGCCTATGAAATAAACGGTGTGCAGGGGTCTTTTTGGGTAAATGACTCAACCGTTAAGTCAAATATACACGAAATTGAAGTATCGGACGGGGTTATGCGGTTTGACTTTAAAAAGGGAAGACATGTATGCCTTAATGCGATAGAAATTTCGCCTAAAATGAATATAGGTTTAAAGGGTCTTACGCTAAATGTAACTGCCAAAAAGGAAAAACAGCAGGCAGAACTTTTATGGGATAAAACACCCGGCGCTGAAGGGTATGTGGTTCATCGTCAGAACCTTTCAAACGGCGAGTGGGATATGAATGTGAAAACAGAAGAAAACCATTTTACCGATACCGACGTGAATCTATGCAGCAGGTATATTTATCGGGTTGCACCGCTTTATGGCTGTGATTTTGAGGCAGAGAGCGAAGAAATACAGGCGCATATTGTAAACGGAGAAAAGCTTGGTTCTGGTGTGGGCGAGCTGACTATAAATGAAACCGATACGTCGGTTGCGATTTCCTGGCAGCCGCAAAAAGATGCGCTTTGGTATAATGTATACCGCCGCGCACCGTATGGTAAAATGATGTTTATTGCAAAGACTAAGGAAACGGCATATATTGACTCGGATGCTGATACTGTGGTCAGCTTTACATACGGGGTAAGCGCTGTGAGCCTTGCGGGTGAAACTGAGATGTCTTGTGAGAGTACACAAGTAGTGCATAAGCCTTTTAAGCGGAAGATGGAAACGCTCAGCCGTTCACCGGTTGCTATAAAAACTAAGGACGGAGTATTTTTAAGCTGGCGGCTTAATGCATATGAATATAACAAGGGCATGAATTTTGTGATTTCAAGAAATGGAAAACTGATTACAAAAGAACCTATAAGCGATTCGACAAATTACCTTGACAAAGACGGAAAAACGGGTGATGAGTATATAATTCGCGCATGTTTAGGCGGAAAAGCTGAGCGCAAGGGTGTTTGTGTAACAGCGGTGGAATGTGAATATATTCCGATACCGCTTAATAAACCGGAGCCTTTTACCACGCCGGACGGTAATGTGTATGAATATCATGCGAATGATGCGGCGGTAGGAGATCTTGACGGCGACGGCGAATATGAAATAGTATTAAAATGGGTTGCAAACGGGAAAGATAATTCACATAAGGGTTATACGGGTGTATGTTATCTTGATGCATACAAGCTAAACGGAACGCATATGTGGCGGATAAATCTTGGCATAAATATCCGTGCCGGAGCGCATTATACACAGTTTATGGTTTATGACTTTAATAATGACGGCAAGGCTGAGCTTGTGATGAAAACTGCTGACGGAACGGTAGACGGAGTCGGAAAGGTAATTGGCGATAAATATGCAGATTACCGTAATAAGGACGGATTCATACTTGAAGGTCCGGAATTTTTAACTTTGTTTGACGGTGTGACTGGCGCGGCGATTGATACGACCAGCTATGACCCTTTGCGCGGGAATGTGCGTGAATGGGGCGATAGCTGGGGAAACCGAGTAGACAGGTTTTTAGCGTGTGTGGCATATCTTGACGGCGAAAATCCGAGCGTTGTTATGTGCAGAGGGTATTATGACCATGGCTGCCCGACTGTACTTGTAGCATATGATGTAATTGACAATAAGCTTGTAAAACGCTGGAGGTTTGTTGCAAACCGCGAAAAGAATATTGAATATACCAACCAGGGGAATCATAACTTGGGTGTTGGGGATATAGACGGTGACGGCAAGGATGAAATTGTATATGGTGCGATGGCGGTAGACCATGACGGACGCGGTATATATTCCACGGGGCTTGAACATGGCGATGCTATGCATCTTGGTAAATTCGATCCGGATACGAAAAGTCTTGATTTCTTTCAGATACATGAACACGAATGTGCAAAATACGGCTATGAGGTAAGAAATCCTGCCACGGGTGAAATAATCTGGGGTAAGTTTACCGGACGTGACACTACACGCGGACTTTGCGCGAAGATAGACCCGCGCTACCGGGGATGCCAGGTTTGGGCATACGATGAGCCTCTTTACAACTTTGACGGAGAGCTGATATTTGAAAAGGCACCGACTGCCATCAATTTTGCAATCTGGTGGGACGGAGACCTTATAAGGGAGCTTTTAGACCATGACTGGGACGGCAACGGGCGCGGAATCGGTCAGATATATAAATGGGATTATGAGAATCATAAGCTTATAACGGTTCTGGATACTAAAGACGCCTTTTCTAATAACTGGACAAAGGGCAATCCGTGTATTCAGGCGGATATAATCGGCGATTGGCGCGAAGAGGCGGTATGGCGCAATGAGGACAGTACCGAACTCAGAATCTATACAACCACCGATATAACAAAGCATAAATTCTATACATTAATGCATGACCCGGTGTACCGGCTAAGCGTGGCATGGCAGAATACGGCGTATAATCAGCCGCCGCATACAGGTTTTTATATCGGCCCCGAAATGCAGGAAATACCCAAATATGAACACGAATACACAAGAGATGAGATTTTGCCGGATTTTGTTGTTGATATTGATGAATTATAAAGCGGCTGACAGCTTATCTGCCCGCGGATAGGCTGCCCAACAAAAAAGTGCGGGAAGAAAGGCTTGTGGACATAATTATGAATATGCATAAAATTGTGGGATTAGCGGTGGACATGGGTTACCGTTATGAACGTATGAAGCAGCAGGCCGCTGCATACCGCACTGATGAAGTGCTTAAGCCTAATATAACAATTTATCTGTCGGATGCGTATCTTGCAGGCAGACAAAAGGAGAACCCGCAGCTTACCCTGGAACAGTGTGAGTATATTTGGACTGGGACTATATTTTATGATGCCTTGGTTAATTTTGACGGATTTGTACTGCATGCGTCCGCGGTAATGGTTGATGGAAAGGCATATCTTTTTTCTGCACCGAGCGGTACAGGCAAATCTACACATACATCGCTTTGGCTTAAGCATTTTGGCGACAGGGCAAGGATTTTGAACGATGATAAGCCCGCAATCCGGGTGACGGAGTCGGGCATACGCGTTTACGGAACACCATGGAGCGGAAAAACCGACCTTAATATAAACGCTGAAGCAAAGCTTGGGGGTATATGTTTCCTTGAAAGGGCACAAAAGAATCATATTGAAGAAATATCCAAAGGTGAGGCGATTGTACGTATAATGAACCAGACCCTCAGACCGTCGGAGGAAAAGGAAATGTCACAGCTTTTGGATACTTTAGATAAGGTTATAAGCGGGACGCATATTTATAAGATGGGCTGTACTATCAGCGAAGAGGCAGCAGAGATGGCATATGAGAAAATGAATCGTGATGACTAATATAATAAGGAATAGTTTCTGGTTTGGCAAGAGCAGGTTTCAGTAAATGAACCCGGCTCTTGCTTTTTATCGTTATGGATAAGCGGATTTTTTAAAAGGTTAAAGATATTTTTATAAAAAAATAGCATTAATTGCAGATTTCTTTCATAACTATATACAGAATACAAGCAGACAGCACACGGAAAGGAATGGTTAAAAGTTATGGAAAATATCTACCGCGACATTGCCGAGAGAACCGGCGGCGATATATATATCGGAGTGGTCGGGCCGGTAAGAACCGGAAAATCAACGTTTATAAAAAGGTTTATGGACTATCTGGTCATTCCCAATATAGAGAATGAACATTCAGCCCGTCGTGCGCAGGATGAGCTGCCGCAGTCGGCGGCAGGGCGAACAATAATGACAACAGAACCTAAATTTATACCTAATGAGGCGGTAACAGTCAATCTGGGCGACAATGCGCATATGCGCGTGCGCCTGATAGATTGTGTGGGATATATAGTTGACGGGTCGGTGGGATATCTTGAAGAAGACGGACCGAGAATGGTACAGACACCCTGGTCGGATGAGCCTATGCCGTTTGTTGAGGCGGCGGAAATGGGTACGAAAAAGGTTATTTATGACCATTCAAATATCGGATTGGTGGTTACAACCGATGGGAGTATAACCGATATTCCGCGGGAGGCATATCTTGATGCAGAAGAACGGGTAATAAATGAGTTAAAAAGTCTTGAAAAGCCGTTTATAGTATTGGTGAACTCAAAAAATCCGTCTTCCCCGCAGGCAAAAGCTACAAAACGCGAAATTGAAGATAAGTACGGGGTTTCAGCGGTGACGGTGAACTGTCTGGAGATGGATGCAGAGGACATAATGGGGATAATAGAAACGGTGCTGTTTGAATTCCCTGTTGATAATGTTCATATATCGCTGCCAAGATGGTTTATGGGTCTTGAAAGAGGACATTGGCTCAAAGGCGCAATATATGGTGCGGTGAGCGAGGGCGCAAAAGAATTGTCGCGTATAAGCAGTGTGAGAAAGCTTTCAGAGGAACTCGGCAAGTGTGAGTATGTAAAAACAGCTTATATAGAGGGAATAGACCTTGGAGCGGGAAGCGTAAGGATAGAGTTATCGGTGCCGGAAAAACTTTTTTATCGGATACTTGCAGAGGAGTCCGGGTTTAAGATAGAGGATGAGGAATCGCTCATAAGTCTTATCAAGGAGCTTGCGCATACTAAAGCAGAATATGATAAAGTGGAGCAGGCACTCGAAAGCGTAAGACGTACAGGATATGGAGTGGTTGCGCCGGGCACAGATGAACTTACTTTGGAGGAGCCGAAAATAGTCCGGCATGGAAGTAAGTATGGTGTGAAACTCTGTGCGTCTGCGCCGAGTATACATATGATAAAGGCAGATATACGCACCGAGGTTAACCCGATTGTGGGTAATGAAAAACAATCGGAAGAATTGGTAAAATATCTATTGTCTGATTTCGAGTCAGACCCGCAGAAGATATGGGAATCAAATATATTTGGAAAATCACTGTATGAACTGGTAAACGAGGGGCTTAATAATAAGCTTTCAAGAATGCCGGAGGAGGCAAGGTGTAAGATAGCATCAACGCTTGAGCGGATAATAAATGAGGGGAGCGGCGGACTGATTTGCATAATTTTATAAAAGCCGGAGCGTGCATATTTGCGATAGGAATGCTTGCAGGATGCGGCGGCAATGGCGTAAAGGTAGATTTTGCAGACAAAACTTATGAAGCGGGAACATCTTTAGTAAAAGCGGCAGTGCCGGTTTTTGAAAGCGAAATGTCCCAGGAATTTGCGGATAGTATAAATCAGGAATATGATGAAAAGATAATGTCCATACTTGATACGTTTATGGCAAAAACGCAGGCGTTGCCGGAGGAATCAGAGTTTCTGTTTGATTCTGAGGTTAAAACCAATAATGGAAGATTAGTAAGTGTAGTAAGTGAAGCAGAAGTCTTTACCGGCGGAGCGCATGGCGAAAAATTTAGAATATCCCGGAGTTTTGATTTTGAAAATGGAAAGGAAATAAAACTTGAGGATATTTTTGTGGATGACAGCTGGAAAACAATAGTTAATGAAAGAATGAAGGAACTTTGTGAAAGCGGGGATGAAGAATATTCCGAACTTTGGGAAGAGCCGAGTGTAGAAATACTAAATGCGGAAGATTTTTATATAGAAGGAGATAAACTTGTATTATATTATCCGCCTTATAAGCTGTCGTACTACCGCAGAGGGTTTGTGGAATTTAAATTTAAGGTTGATGAATTAAGCGGGTACATGACAGATTATATAAAAGAATTAATGCTTTATGGAGCAGATTAAACAAACGGAAGCCCTTTTATAGGGCTTCCGTTTGTTGCTATCTCACAAATAAAAAAATAAGGAACAAAAAGTGTTGACAAGAGAGAAAGAATGTGGTAATATATAAAAGCTGTCGCTGATGGCGACGGATGTACATTGAAAAATGAACAGTGCAGAGTTCTTGTCAAAGAAGCAGAGAAAGCTTCAAAAGAG
>CALXUL010000159.1 GCA_944391635.1 uncultured Clostridia bacterium
ACTTATGTACACGTGCTGCCGGTGAATAAAGATAAAATAATTCGGCTTCTTTCTTCCAGCCTGCAAAATGAAACATAATACTATATTTTAACTAAAAAATAATTAATTTTGCACCATTTTTGCACCAGCAAAAACAAAAACCGCATAGCAATGCGGTTTTTGTTTTTCGTGGTGGAGATGACGGGAGTTGAACCCGTGTCCGAAAACAAGTCCTCAACGCTTTCTACGGGTGTAGTCTGTGATTAAATTTCCCGGACGCTATGTCTCACAGACAAAGCATACCGCCCGGTAGCTCCTATTTCATGACGGGATAGAAGCATACTCCCGTTCACGTTCACCGCTTTAGTATTCGCCTTGAGTCCGATGCGCGGTACAAACGGTCAAGACGGCTGCGTTAGGCAGCTTGTGCTACTCTATTGTTAGCGTTTATATTTAAGTTTTGGTGGTTTTAAGTGTCGCCGCACTACCCGCTTACGAAGCCTCTTTGCCCCCGTCGAAGCCGTTACATCCCCATATTTATACTATATTATACTCTTTATTCTGCACAAAAGTCAATACTTATATGTAATTTTTTAATTTGATGTATATAACAATTTTGGAAATGTTTTTGACAATACTGATATTGATTATTTCCGTTATTTGTGCTATCTTTAATATTAAAGAGAAAATTTTATTTATCAAGGAGAGTATATGTATTTTTCACTAAATACCAACACACAAATCTTTGCCCCTTCCTGTTCTGTCGCAGTTTTAAATGCAATAAATATTCTAAGGCGCGACATAAACAGTAGCCTTGGGGCAGCCGAGAATAATTTTATTCGGCTTAAAACTTCCAAAATGCCGAAACCTGAAAGTTACATCATAGATGTAGGCGAAGAATTAAGTATTTTTGCGGAAGATGATTTGGGGTTTATTTACGCGCTCTTATTTATAAGCAAAGAGCTTATAGGAATTGAGCCGTTCTGGTTTTGGCTTGACTGCCCTTTTCCGAAAAAAGATTTTACAAAAATCCCATACGGGAAATATATATCAAAGCCGGCTGACATACGCTTTCGAGGTTGGTTTTTAAATGATGAGGTACTGCTCATGAACTGGCGTGCCGATTCGGATAATGAAACCGTATGGCGTATGGCATTTGAGGCATTGCTTCGCTGCGGCGGTAATATTGTTATTCCCGGTACAGATAAAATGGCAAAAAAGAACGCCGCGCTTGCCGCCGAAATGGGGCTTTGGATTACACATCATCATGCAGAACCGCTCGGAGCAGAAATGTTTTCACGCGCATATCCCGGAAAAATTGCTTCTTTTGAAGAATATCCAGAACTTTTCTATAAACTTTGGGAAGATGCGGTTATAGCACAAAAAAATTATAACGTTGTGTGGAATCTGTGTTTTCGCGGTCAGGGCGATAAACCCTTTTGGAGTGATGATAAAAGCGGCAAATATAACACTCCTCAAAAAAAGGGCGAACTTATCAGCCAGGTAATTTCCAAGCAATGCGAAATTGTAAAAAAGCATGTAAAAAATCCTATATTCTGCACCAATCTTTATGGTGAACTTATGGAACTTTACAAGCAGGGACACATTCGGCTTGACCCTCAGATAATTAAGGTTTATGCAGATAACGGTTACGGTAAAATGGTGACAAGACGCCGCGACAGTCATGACTTAAGAGTACCTTCAATGCCTAAAAAAGGTGCGGGCAGACAGGGAATATATTATCATATCTCCTTTTATGACTTACAGGCTGCAAACCACATTACAATGTTTCCCAACACGACAGAATTTGTTAACCGTGAGCTTTCCTTAGTTTTGGAAAATGACGGCAGAGATTTCTGGATAATTAATTGTTCAAATATACGTCCCCACACCTTTTTTCTTGATTTTATAAGAAAAAAATGGACTGATACCAAAACAGATTCATCAGCGCATTGCGCAGAATATGTAAATACATATTATTCAAATTCTGCTTTTGTACAAAAGTGTTTTAATGAATATCCCAAAGCCCTGATTCAATACGCGCCTTATGAAGACGCTTTTTGCGGCGAACAGTTTTATACCGAAAATTCGCGCCTGATAGCAAACAGCATTATCCGTTCCGGCAACGCGCCGTGTGAGCAACTTAACTGGTTTGATAATTCCGAAACTCTTTTAGAACAGGTCATTAAAATAAAAGAGCTATGTCAAAAAGGATTACCAAAACTTAGCTCATATTTACAGCTTTGCAGCGAAAATGAAGCTTGTCCTCTTTTTTGCGCTACTGTTTTATTATGGGCAAAAATACATTATTTTTGTGCAAACGGACTTTTTAAAACCTGCATGTCAGCAGAAAAATATTTATGCGGCGATTATGAAACTGCCTTTGTTTTAGCGGGTGATTCAGCGGAATATTTTGATAAAGCAAACTCTGCTCTCCGAAGCAGTGAATACGGCAAATGGCAGGGATTTTATCAAAATGACTGCCTTGCTGATATAAAACACTCTGCGTATATGGCGCGAAAATTGATGGGATATATCCGCGAAATCGGCGATAACCCATCTCATTATTCTTGGTACAGAAAATTTGTATATGCTCCCCAAGACAGGGACATATATCTTCTTCTCGTAACCGACAACCACTATACTGATGAAGAACTTTATAAAGTAATGAAATTAAAAACAAATAAAAAGGACTGATATGAATGAATTTGACAAAAGACGGCATTAAGGACCAAAAGCCATGGCTTGATGCAAATATCAAGCTTCCTGAGTTTGATATTGACCAAATGAGGAAAAGCACACAGGATAATCCCGAATGGGTTCATTTTGGTGCAGGAAATATCTTCAGAGGATTTATAGGCTCAATAAATCAACTTCTCCTAAATCAAGGGCTTACTAAAACGGGAATTATTGCGGTTGAAACTTTTGATTACGAAATTATCGATAAGATATACAAGCCGTATGATAACCTTACCCTCTCTGTCACTATGGATTCACATTCAAATATGAACTGCGAAGTATTAGCAAGTATTGCAGAAGGAATAAAAGGCAATGAGCAGAACAGACTAAAGGAAATTTTCTCAAAGCCATCACTTAAAATGGTAAGTTATACCATAACAGAAAAAGGGTATGCCATAAAGGGTATTGACGGCAACTACCTAAAAGCCGCATATGATGATATACAATTAGGACCCGATAACGCTGCGACTGCTATGGGAATTACCGCAGCACTTCTTTTGCACCGATATAATACCTGCAAAAAGCCAATTGCCATAGCAAGTATGGATAACTGCTCACATAACGGCGAAAAACTTTGCAGCGCAGTAACCGAGATTGCAAAAGAGTGGATTAACCGCGGATTTGCAGATTTGGGTTTTGCCGAATATCTATCTGACAGTGTAAGTTTTCCGTGGAGTATGATAGACAAAATTACTCCTCGTCCGTCTGAAAAGGTAATGTCCTTTCTCGAAGGAATGGGGGTTAATTCCATTTCCCCGATAGTTACTTCAAAAAACACATTTATTGCGCCCTTCGTCAATGCAGAATCTGCTCAATATCTGGTAGTCGAGGATAATTTCCCGAACGGTAGACCGCCTCTTGAAAAGGCAGGCGTATATATGACTACACGTGAGATAGTTAATAAATCCGAAACTATGAAAGTTACTACCTGCTTAAATCCATTGCATACCGGACTTGCGGTATTTGGATGCCTGCTCGGCTACAGCAGTATTTGGGAAGAGATGCGTGATAATGACCTTGTCAAACTGGTAAATAAGATTGCAGAAGAAGGAATAAAGGTGGTTATTAACCCGGGTATTATTGACCCTATAAAATTTTCCCGCGAGGTTATAGAGGACAGACTCCCCAATCCCAACATTCCCGATGCGCCGCAGCGAATCGCAACCGATACTTCTCAAAAAGTAGGCATACGCTACGGTGAAACAATAAAGGCATATATAGCGAATAAGGATTTAGACCCAGACGCACTTTGCGCAATTCCGCTTGCTTTGGCAGGCTGGCTTAGGTATCTTCTTGCAATAGATGACAGCGGCAAAGAATTCATCCCCAGCCCTGACCCAATGCTTAGTGAATTAAGCAATCTTATGTCAAAAATCGAGTTCGGCAAACCTGCAACAGTCGCAGATAATCTAAAACCAATACTTTCAAACAAAAATATCTTCGGCGTTAATTTATATGAATCAGGGCTTGGTGAGAAAATAGAAAAACTCTTTTCAGAAATGATAAATGGCAAAGGAGCCGTTCGCCAAACCCTTGCCAAGCTTTAACAGTCGATTGTTGCAAATAAAACCAATATACATTACAGCTATCTTTGCAGAAAAAGATTAATTTTAAAAGCTGTGATTCAAATAGTATATTCTTTTCTAAGCGGTAAACGCCATACCGCTACAAGATTTAAAAAATGCGCCGGGCTTTTATCAAATATAGCCAGACGCATTTTTATTTCTTAATCAAATATTCTAATAAAAAGCATCTCCCTGCATATTATCACAGGAGATGCTTTTTTATATTACCTTTAAAAATTTTCAAACAGCATAATATCCGCCGCCGCACCGTCAATGACCCTTACAAGCGCATAGCTTCTTGAATAATCGGGATTCCATTGTATAACATTCCCATCCTCATCTAAATCCTCATCGGAAATCTGAGACGGGAAAATACTTCCTGTACTATCAACTTCAGCACTCTTTGTATCCGACACATCATATGAGTAAACTATTGTATCAGATAAAATCGGTACAAACAGTTCATTATCCGCTAAACCGTCTTTCTGCAAAAGTGAAATATATCTGTTATCAACACGGTTTATTACTCCAAACAAATATCCTGCCTCAGCATTCTGGCTGACCGGCCATTTTCCGCCGGCAAGCCCTTCAGTAGTAAACAGCGGCGTAAATTCATCATAATCAATTGGGTCGCTGTCCGGTCTATATAAAAGACACATATCCCTCGGTTCGGTTTTAAACGGATAGCCAAGCAAAATTATATCACCTGCTTTTAAATATGATGCATTTTGACCTATTGCATCAGAATAATTATCCGATGCCTGCTCTATCAAAAAGTCTGAATCAAACGTGAATTCCCTTTCACTCCCCCAAAACAGAAGCGTTGTTTTATACACAATATCCCCATCCTGATATGTAGTAACTACTTTTTTTACCATTGCAGGAG
>CALXUL010000160.1 GCA_944391635.1 uncultured Clostridia bacterium
AATATATGATATGAACGAAATATTTTATGAATTAAGTCTTGATAATAACGCATATGTATCATCTACCAAACCCACATACCAAACCGAGGCGGAAGCATTGCAGGCGGAGGGGCTTTTATATGGGAATGAGAACGGACTTGACCTGTTAAAGCCGCTGTCAAGGATAGAAACAGCGGCAATGCTTCTTAGGGCATTAGGCGAGAGCGAAGACGCTGATATCTCAAGTGCACAGGTATTTACCGATGTGGCGCCCACACATTGGGGTTACGGCGCGGCACAAAATGCATACAGCCTCGGGCTGATATACGGGGTAGGCGACAGCCTTTTTGCACCTGATAAGAAAGTTACTGCGACAGAATTTTCAAGTATGATACTTCGGGCAATGGGCGAAAATGACTTTGACTGGCAGAGTGCGACTGATATTCTAATCGAGCGCGGAATCCTTACTGCAGAAGAAGCCGAAACAATGGATTTATTTACCCGCGGCGATATGGCTAAGATAATCTATGAAGTACGTCAAAAAGGCTTTTTATCATAGTTATTTTCTCGAATCATAATCTATGCCATAAATTATTTTACACACTGACACTTTTTTTATTCTGACGGTGTGGTATTATATTTTTCTCTAAATATTTTTGAAAAATAGGCACAATCATTAAACCCGCTTTCAAAGCAGGCGTCTTTTATACTGCCGCCGCGGGATAAAAGCTTTTTTGCATAGTTTAGGCGGAATGAGTTTACATAGTCGCTGAAGCTCATACCGGTATTCTTTTTAAAATTATGATTTATGTATGAACTGCTGCAATGTATTATATCGGCAAGTTGTTCTACAGTAATTTTTTCGGTAAAGTGGTTTTGGATATATTCGCATATCATACCGAATATATAGTTATTTGATGAAGTATTGTATTCAGGATTTTCCGGACGTCCCAGGGTCAGCAGATAAAGGTATTCATACATATGAGCCGCCGGGGCAATAAGGGAATCTAAAAAGATACTGTCGGGTGCATCTTTTTTAAGAAGCATATATGCCTCGTGCAGATTGGTATATGAAACCGGATATGAGCCGGTAATTTGCCGCATACGTTTTTCCGCTTTTTTTGGATTAAACCGGTATCCCGAAACGCTTATAAACCCTACGTTGGTATCCTGAATTCTAATCGGATAGACAAATTCTTCAAGACCTGCATAGCACATTCCGCACCTGCTTTTAGCCAGGCAGCATTTTGCAACTTTCAGCTGATGTTGCCTGCATTTTATAAACAGTTCCGGAACAGCTTTGATAATCTTGCAGAAACTGTCGGTATGGCTGCTTAGCGACAGCAGGGCAGGATACTCCTTTGACAGAGTAAAAAAATCGTGGAAAGACAGGTTTAGGTCATATTCTTTTTTTAAAAATAAAACATACTTATTTAAATCCTCTATCAGTGCGTTTAACATAAAAATCACCTGTGCAGAATTTTTATAGTTTTAAAACAGAATAATTATATACAAATATAGTATTTAGGTATATACTTTAACTAAAGTATATAGCATTTTTGCAAATAAGTCAATCAAAAAGGGTGTAAAGTATAATTTTACAGCAAAGGGGACGAGAAAATGAAAAATGTAGTTTATAATACTGATTTATGCGTTGTAGGCGGAGGTTTGGCAGGATTATCCGCAGCAGTAGCAGCGGCAAGACACGGGATAAAGGTGGTATTAATGCAGGACCGTCCGGTTCTGGGCGGTAATGCATCGTCGGAAATACGTATGTGGGTGTGCGGCGCTCAAGGGAAATATGACCGTGAGGCGGGAATTTTGGAGGAATTAATCTTAGAGAATTATTACCGAAACCCGAATGTTTCGTTTAGTATATGGGACAGTGTGCTCTACGGCACCGCAAAGGCAGAGGAAAATTTAACGCTTTTGCTGAACTGTACCTGTATTGACGCCAAAACGGACGGCGACAGGATTTTAGCGGTTAAAGGCTGGCAGCTGACTAATGAAACAAAAATTGAAGTAAAAGCAAAGATATTTGCCGACTGTTCGGGGGACAGTATACTTGCGCCGCTTACGGGAGCGGAGTATATGCTTGGCAGAGAGGCAAAATACGAGTATAACGAATCTTTAGGGCAGGATAAGGCGGACAGCAAAACAATGGGACAGAGCTGTCTTATTCAGGCGCGCGAATATACGACAAAGCAGGAATACATACCGCCGAAATGGGCATATACCTTTGATGAGGACAGTGAGGTTATGAAAAAGCGCTGGCATACGCTTGAAGGCTGTCAGAATTTCTGGTGGATGGAAATAGGCGGAGCGGGGGATATTCTTCATGATACCGAAAAAAACCGTGATGAATTATTAAAAATTGCATTTGGGGTTTGGGACCATGTGAAGAATCATGGTGACCATGGCGCAGATAACTGGGCACTTGACTGGGTTGGATTTTTGCCGGGCAAGCGTGAAAGCAGAAGATATCGAGGCAAATATATAATGCATCAGTCAGATGTAGAGAACGCGGTCAAATTTGATGATGAAATTGCATACGGCGGCTGGCCGATGGATGACCATCATCCGGAAGGGATATATTATGAGGGCAGCGGCTGTGTACAGATTAAGCTGGATAAAGCATTTGGAATACCGTTTAGGTCAATTGTAGCGGAAAGAATAGAGAATCTGGGGTTTGCGGGAAGGAATATAAGCGTAACCCACACGGCGTTATCTGCGACAAGGGTTATGGGAACTTGTGCAATGCTTGGGCAGGCACTTGGCACAGCGGCAGCTTTAGCAGTCCAAAGCGGATGTAAACTGTGCGATGTGGATGTAAAAAAGCTTCAGCAAGAACTTCTTTATGATGACTGTTATCTTCCGAGCGTGGAGCGTGAAGTGTCCGAGCTCACAAAACGTGCAAAAACCAATGCCGCTGTACTTCAAAACGGTAAAGATCGTGAACTGTCCGATACCTCCAACAACCAATATATCGGTGAAAAGAATAAAGAGATATATTATGAATATGATGAGCCGGTATCCGTAAAACGGCTAAGACTTGTGTTAAACAGCAATCTTGAGCGTACGGTTCATAATATGCCGTCAATGTATAGGCTGGAGAATGACGATTACCGTATGCCGAAAACACTTTTAAAAGCCTTTGAAATAAAGGTGCATACTAAAGGCGGGGAGGATATAACCATTTACAAAACTGACGCTAATTTTGCAAGAGTAATCAAGATTGATGTAAATATGGAGATTGATAGAATTGTGGTTATCCCAACCCAAACCTGGGGCGATGATAAAGTAAGAATTTTTTCATTGGACGTATGCTGAAAAAACCTCCCTCACCGGATTATTTTACCGGCGGGGGAGGTTTTGCATTTATGGTATATACTGCTGTTCTAATGATATGATTTCGCCCTGTTTTATTTTTATCCAAAAATAATTTGTTCCTATAGGAAAACCGTCTTTAAGATAATTTTCAAATGTTTTTAAGTTATCACCATTAATTTGTGTAATATTGCCGGAGCTGTCGGTATCTATTATAGAATAAGTCATATTCTTGCTTGCCTGATAACTGATACCCCATTTATCCCATTCGTTAATGTAAAAACCATTTGGCAGAGCAGATGGGTCTATGCCTAACTCTGTCAGCTTATCAGAGTTGTTTTCATCTGTTAAATAGTCTGCCCGGTAAAAGTTAAAAAGCAAAGAATCCGTATTAAAATTGCTTATTTTTCCGAAAAATAAGCTTTCCGGCGCATTTTGAAAATCATCATATTCTACGTTTTCGGTAAATGAAACATTTTCTGTGCTTTGCCCTAATGCTGAAATAAATGTGTATGCGGTGTCCTTGTAATCCAACAGTCCAGGCAGATGCCCGTTATCGCATTGGCTTTGAAGCTCTTGATAATACTCTTCTACTGTCAAATCACTTTCCGGCGCTTCATAATAAATATTTCCCATACTGTCCATCCATCTTTCAACGCACCAAATACCCTGCCCGCCGCTTTCTGCAGGCTGAGAGAGCAGCGCGTGGCACTTTTCGCCTGTTGATAGGTAAAATTCCGCAAGTACGTGGCTGCCATCAAAAGTGGGACCGGTAATATATCCGGCAGATTCAAGAGCTTTGCGCGCATTATTTTCAAGGTTTGAAAGTGTACCGGTAAGAGGAACCTGCCATAGCTCGCATAAAAATTTATTATTATTTTTATTAAATATAAGATATTTCGTTTCTCCATAAACTGTATTGTCCTCCTGATGCCAGCTGTCGGTAGAGGGGAGGGGAGATGCTGTATCTGAGGTGAAACTGTAGTTTAGCTCCCATATTTGAATACCTTTATATAAATTTTCAAAATCCGCTTTTATTGCGGCATCGGCAGTATAATTAACGACCTTTGTACCGACAGTTTTTGCATAGTTTTCACAATCTTCTCTGCCATAGGATAAAGCCTGTTCCTTAATAGGTTTGCTTTCGGGTGCAGACGTTATAAGCACACATCCTGAAACGGCAATAAGTATAAGTGAGAATATAATCGCAGGCAATCCCGGTTTTTTATATTTAAGAATATTTTTTATCCGTGCGCTTGCCGGTTTTTCACCAAATGACGGCATTGATGAAAATGCTGATTTTTTTTCTGCAAGGCGCAGGATAGACAGTGAGTATGGTTTTTTAATAGAACTGCCCATCTTTTTAATAACTGCCTCATCGCAGGAAGATTCCATATCCAATTCAAAGAAATGAAATGCTGCCCAAACCAGCGGATTAAACCAATGCAAAAGCAATATAAAATACGCTGCTGTTTTAATCAGATAGTCTTTTCGCCGTATATGCGTTTTTTCATGGAGGAGTATGTATTCCCGTTCTGTTTCGGAAAGATTTGCCGGCAGATAAATTTTGGGCTTTATGCCAAATACAAAGGCAGTGAAAATATTTTCCGATTCATAAAATCCTTCCGGAGTTTTTTGTGCGGTACGCAAGCGTTTTTTTAGCCGCATAAAAGAAATAATGCTTTTTATTAAAAGTGCAAGAACCCCTAAAGCCCATACTGCTGACAAAATGCCGGTTATAAAATTTTTATTTAAAGATGAGGCGTTTTGCCGGTATGCAGGTGCTTGCTCTAAAGTGTTTGTTTGCGGTAATGTTGATTTAGCGGTATATGTATTTTCTGTACGCTTGAGGTCAGTTTGCACAATTATGTCCTTTGCAATCGGGTTTTGCGGGATTTCTACGGTAAACGGGCAGACCAGACGTATAAACACAAGAACCCATAGCAAATAAGTAAATATTTTAGGAGAGTTTTTTAGTATCAGCCTCATAATAATCACGAAAACTATTAAAATGCTTGATGTTAATGAAAGATTAAGTACGTCTAAAAAAAGTTGGCGCATAGCTACCCCTCCTGTTCTTCTATCAGCTTTTTGAGCTTTGCAAGCTCCGTTTGGCTGAGTTTTCTGCCTCTTGTAAATGCGGTTAAAAACCGCGGCAGAGAATCCTGGAAATTTTCCTCAACAAACCTGTTTGACTCGTTAGCTTCCCATTCTTCCTTGCTTAGTATAGAGTTTATAACGCCGCCGTCATTTGAAAAAATCCCTCTAATCTCTAAACGCTTTAGCATTGTGTAGGTGGTGGATTTTTTCCAGTCGAACTTTTGCTGACAGATTTTTACCAGCTCGCTTGAAGTAATAGGCGCTCTTTCCCAGATTATATCTGCAAGGTTTTTCTGTGCCTGTGGTATTGATTCACTCATACTATCACCTCCGGTTTACAAAATGTAGACTATCTTTCTGACTCTATTCTACTACCTGTAGACCAAATTGTCAAGAGCTTTTTATAAAAAAATAGCATAAGATAAACCGCCTCCCCAAAAGTTAGAACAAAATCTAACGATTGGAGGGGCGGTTTTATTTCGGCTGTTTTTTTATTAGTATGTTTCAAACTGTGAGAAGTATAGTTTAGAGTAGAAACCTTTTTTTGCCATAAGCTCATCATGTGTGCCCTGCTCGACAACATCACCATTATTCAGTACAAGTATATTATCAGCATTTCGTATGGTAGAAAGACGGTGTGCGATAACAAAGCAGGTTTTGTCGCGCATAAGCTCGCGCATTGCTGCTTGTATTTGCTGCTCGGTGCGTGTATCGACATTTGAGGTTGCCTCGTCAAGTATCAGCATTTTGCTGTCTAAAAGCATGGCGCGCGCAATTGTCAAAAGCTGTTTTTGACCTTTTGAAATATTTATTCCGTTGTCGCTTAATATGGTATTATAACCGTCGGGCAGGCTCTGTATATAATTATGAATTTTGGCAGCTTTGGCAGCATTTTGCACGTCTTCAAGAGTTGCGTCCTCCTTGCCATAGGCTATGTTTTCATAAATAGTCCCGTAAAAAAGCCAGGTGTCCTGCAAAACCATAGAATATGACCGCCTGAGGCTGGAACGGGTAACCGTGCGTATATCGTTTTGGTCAACATATATCGCGCCGCTGTCAATATCATAAAACCGCATTAACAGATTGATTATTGTGGTTTTTCCGGCGCCTGTTGGGCCGACAATTGCAATCAGGCTGCCTTTTGGAGCGGTCATGCTGAAATTATGTATAATTGTTTTTTCCGGCGTATAGCCAAAGGAAATATTTTTTACAAGCACCTCGCCATAGACGTCATCCAATACTTTAGCGCCTTCTATGTCGGGTTTTTCCGGCATCTCGTCAATCAGGCTGAAAACCCTTTCTGCCGCTGCGAACGCTGACTGAAGCTCGCCGATAATATTTGCAATTTCGTTTATAGGCCCTGAGAATTTGCGCGAATACTGGACAAATGAAGAGATATTTCCAAGCCCTATACCGCCGTTAAGATACATCAGTGCGCCGAATATGCTGACCATAGCAAGTGAGAAATTATTTATAAAATTAACAGACGGTCCTGTTATCGTGCCGTAATATTCGGCTTTGCTGTATGCGCTTACGGCCTCATCATTTTTTATATCAAAACCTGAAATTACATCCTCCTCGCGGTTATATGCCTTTGTGGTTTTCTGACCGCCGATCATTTCTTCGACATACCCGTTTAGTTCACCGAGTTTTTTTGACCTTGCCCTGAAAAGAGGTCTCACCCTTGTGGTTATATATTTGGTTGATATTATCGACAGCGGTATTGTAACTGCAAACACAAGTACAAGCCCGGGAGCTATACTAAGCATCATTATCAGTGAGAACAGGACGATAACAACGCTTTGTATAATTTGCAGAAGGTCATTTGAAAAAGATTGGTTTACCGTGTCTATATCATATGAAATAACGCTTATTATGTCACCGGTTTGATATTTATCAAAAAAACCTGCCGGCAGGATTGAAAGCTTGTCGAATACATCTTTTCGCATATCACGGATGACATGGCGGCTGAGGCGTATCATAAGGAGCGACAGGATATATGATAATATTCCTGATAGGATATAGAGCACAGCCATTAGTATAACATAATAAATAACTTTGTCAAAGTCGGTTTGCCCCCAGCCCATTCCCATTGCGTCAATGGCGTCGCCTGAAAGCTTAGGCCCGAACAGGCTGAATAAATTCCCCGAAAACATACACAAAAGTGCAAGAATAATAAGGAATTTATGACGGCTTAAATATTGCCACAGCCTGAAGAGCAGATACTTTTTCCTTTTTTTGCTGCGCGGCTTTGTCATATATCGTCACCTCCTCCTGTGCCCATCTGACTCTTGGCAATTTCGCGGTATACATCGCAAGTGTTCATAAGCTCTTCGTGAGTGCCATAACCTATTTCTTTGCCCTCGTCTAAAACAAGGATATAGTCTGCGCCCTTAATTGAGCTTATGCGCTGGGCTATAATAATATAGGTGGTAGAGGCAAAGTTTTCATGCAAAGACTTTCTTAACCCCGCATCTGTACGATAATCAAGAGCGG
>CALXUL010000161.1 GCA_944391635.1 uncultured Clostridia bacterium
ATTATGCCTTTCAATCACCGCAAGATGAATAAGCCCGGCATTACTTTTTCTATACACTTTCTTTGTTGAAAGTGAACCCGGATCAATAGAAATTACCGGAACACTACTTGAAAAATCGCAAACCAAATCTTTTGCCAAAAATGGTTTATAATTAACAGTGTTATAAACCGTTTTAATATCATTGCAACTTCTTTTCTCAAATACCGCCTTTCCCTTTTCAGCAACTAATTTGCCTTTTTTCCATACGGCAATTATATTTTCCGGAATTAAATCTTCTGCTAAAACCATATCCGCAGCAAACCCAGGCGCTATTGCTCCGGTATTTTTCAAGCCATAACACTGTGCAGCATTTATGCTTGCCGCCCTTAATGCTACAAATACATCCATACCTGCTTTCACAGCCGATAATATGCAATTTTTTACCGTACCTGCTTCTTTAATATCGCAAATATTTCTATCATCGGTACAAAACGTAATTCTTGAGGCATTATTATAATCAACTGCGGCTGCCATTTCATCGAATTCTTTTGACATACGACCACACCTAAGCTGAACATACATTCCGCAAGATATCTTTTCTTTCATTTCTCTTTCACACGTACATTCATGGTCTGTTCTTATTCCAGAAGATACATACGCATTCAAATCATAGCCCGTAACTTTCGGGGCATGTCCATCTACAATATCCGCAACTTTAATTTTCGCTAAAACCTCCGAATCTGCACTTATTACCCCAGGATAATTCATCATTTCTCCAAGTCCCAAGAAATTATATTTCTTCAGATATTCTTTTATCTTTTCAGAATCCAAACTCGCACCCGATAGCTCAAAATCGGTTGCCGGAACGCATGAAGGCAGCATAAAAAAGAAATCCATAGGCGTTAACAATGCATCTTCTATCATATATTGAATTCCATCAATACCACATACATTGGCAATTTCATGAGGATCACAAACAGCTGCTGTTACTCCAGTTGGCATTACCGCTCTTGCATATTCCGATGGCGTTACCATTGACGATTCTATATGTACATGTGAATCAATAAACCCCGGCATCACAAAAGCCCCGTTGGCATCATATTCTTTTTCACCTGAATATATTCCTATGCCGGCAATAACACCATCCAAAACAGCAATATCGCCATTTTTTATACATGAGTTAAAAACATCAACTATCTGTGCATTTTTAATTACAAAATCCGCCTTTGTACGTCCTTTAGCCACATCTATGAGATTCTTTATATCCATATCCGCACCTCAGATTTTTCTATATTTTTTCTGACCTAAAACATATAAATCATTGCCTTCGGCATCAACAAGAACCACACACGGCAAGTCTTCAACAACAAGTTTTCGTACTGCTTCTGTACCAAGTTCAGGATACGCAATAACCTCCGAACTTTTTATGCATTCTGCTATGAGCGCTCCCGCACCGCCAGTTGCACCAAAATACACTGCGCCATTTCTTACAATAGCATCAATTACATCCTTATTCCTTGCGCCCTTGCCAAGCATACCTCCAAGACCTTTGTCAAGTAATAGTGGTGTATACGCATCCATTCTGCCTGCTGTTGTCGGACCGCATGAACCAATTATCTCTCCCGGCTTTGCGGGACAAGGTCCGGCATAATATATTACCTGTCCTTTTAAGTCAAACGGAAAGTCAATACCTTTATTATAATCATCACACATCTGTTTATGTGCTGCATCTCTTGCTGTATATATTACTCCGGATAACAAAACGCTGTCTCCTGCATGTAAAGATTGAACCTGTTCCTTATCTAACGGCGTCCTAATCTTAATCGGCATTTTAATACCTCCTCTTATACCAAAAAATCTTCAAGCGATTTCAATATATACTCTGCTTTTTTATCTTCAAAATAAGCACGTGCAGCACTGCCTGAGATTCCTGTCAGAACAGCGCAGAAGTCTGCACCCATTGCTTTAGCTGCGAGAATATCAGCGCCAGCATCGCCCACTACAAGACTTTTTAAAGCTTCGCTCTTGTCAAATTCGCCCTTTACAATCTTTTCATCAGAATATTCCTCGCCCATAAGCGCCTTTATAAAAATATACGGATGAGGCTTGGTCAGATTAAGACTAAGTTTCTTTTCAGCATTCATCACATGATTATGATTTATAATACACGAAGGCTCAAAATAACCTTGAATACCAAAAGATTTAAGCGGAGGATATAGCTCATTTTCAGGTCTGCCTGTGCCAATTGCAAGCCTTTTTCCTTTTTCATTTAACAGCTTCAAAATTTCTAAAAGCTTAAAACGGTCTATAATTGGTTCTTCGGAATACACAAAGCCTTTTTTGCCAGGGTTTACAGGCTTTTTAGAAAACTTTTGTTCAAAAAGTGTATCACCTAAAAACCACTCCTGAAAAGTAAGCATCATGTCATACCACAGCTTACCATTTCTTTGTGTGTCACCACTACATTTTTCTGAAAGACTTTTTGCTATTACTGGATATTCATCAAGTATATTATTACGAAGACTATTTGCAAAGTCAAGCACACGTTCAAAATCCAAAGTATCTAAAATCATGCATCCCGCAAAAACTACATACCCCAAATCCCAGTTTGAATTTACACCTTTTGCTTTTAAAACCTCTATTATTTTATCGTTACAAAATACCTGTTTTCGGATACTCTTAGCATCATTTTGTATTTTATTTACATCTATTTTTGCATTTCCGTAATATCTATCCGAGTGCGTCCATTCCCAAACCGTCAATGCAGCACAAGTCCAGTAATGCTGTTCACTTGTAATAACACCGTCCATATCGAATATTACAGTCTTATACTTATCCAAAAAAGGCGCTAATTGTGCCATCATTTTCCTCCAAATATTAAAAGCCGACAGTTTGAAACCACTTATTCAACTGCCGGCTAATTTTCTTTATTTTACTTCCCACGCAATTGTCCCGGCAACACCGGCTGTCATTCCATCTCTACCTGCGCTAAGAGCATCCTTAAGGGTTAAACCAAGACTTCTATATATTGCTTCCCAGATATGGTGACCATTTTTACCTTTTTCAAGGCTTATTTGCAATGTACAGTTTGCGCCCTGTGCAAATCCATCCAAAAAGGTTTCCAAATCTTCTTTAGCCATTCCCTCAACAGTATTTTGCAGTTCAATACCATTATAATCAATATCACAAAATGTCCTGTTTTCAAAGCTTATAAGAGAATGTGCTCTTGCTTCGTCAATGATTCCGTATGCATCACCAAAGCCACGCACTTTACCTGCATTTCTGCTTACATATTCCAAAACAGCTTTGCCAAGCGCTATACCCAAATCCTCACATATGACATGAGTAAGCGTAAACTTGTCAAGTTCCACATTTGTGATAATATTTATTCCGCTTCGCCAAGCAATATGCTCAATCATATGATTTAAAAAAGTCAGCGGCGTATTTATATTCTTTCTGTACTCTGAAGAAAGCGGCGAAAAATCAAGTATTACTGTCATTTTCGACTCTGTGCTTTTTCTTGTCACCTCAATTTTCTCCATATCAGACACCACTATTTCCTTTCTTTTACTGCAAGACCGTGAGTATCAAAGCCTTCTACTTCGGCAAATCTTGCCGCATGGTCTCTTATGCGCATAAATGCCTCTCGTGACGCATATCCAACAGATGACCTTTTCAGAAAATCGTTCACAGATACGCTGGAATATGTCTTGGCAAATCCTCCGGTTGGCAAAATTGCGTTTGGACCGAGAACAAAATTACACAGTGTAACAGGTGTATAATCGCCAAGTAATATTTCACCTGCATTCTTAATTTTCGGCAAAGTTTCAAAGGGCTTTTCTGTCATTACTTCCATATGTTCCGGAGCATATTCATTAACAAACGCAATTGATTCCTCGAGAGAATCGGTTAATATTACACCACCGTAAGTTGTATAGTTGGTGCTTATAAATTCACGGCGTTTTTCTGATATTTTCTCAAGCTGACGATTCATTATCGGAATAACCTTTTCAACCAGCTCTCTTGAGTGCGTTACCAAAAGCGCCGCGCTATCCGGACCATGCTCAGCTTCAATCATCCAGTCAAGAGCTGCCTTTTCCGGGTCTGCATGTTCATCACAAAGAATTATCGCTTCACTCGGTCCTGCAGGAAGTCCTGCGTCTATGTAACTTGCCAAAACACGTTTTGCAGCCGTAGCATAACTGTTTCCAGGTCCAATTATCTTATGGCATTTTGGTATTGTCTGTGTACCATATGCGACCGCAGCCACAGCCTGTATACCTCCGACTTTATATATCTCATCAATACCAATTATCTTTGCAGCAGCCAAAATTGCGTCATCAACTTCGCCCTTTTCGTTAGGAGGGGTAACAACAACTATTCTCGGAACTTTAGCTACAACAGCAGGTATTCCGAGCATACACAAAACTGAAGGAAAGCTTCCCTTTCCATGAGGCACATAAAGACATACATCTACTATAGGAGTAGTTTTTTCACCTACCATCAGTCCATCATCAACCATCGTAAACCACATTTCTTCCGGTAGCTGCTTTTCGTGAAAATCATATATATTCTTATATGCATACTCTATTGCCTCACGGGTTTTCACGTCAAGTCTCTTGTATCCATTTTCTATTTCTTCTTTTGTAACTTTCATACTTTCAGCAGTAAGCTTTACCTTGTCAAATTTCTCTGTATATTCGAGTACTGCTTTATCCTGCCTTATACGTATATCATCCGATACTTCCTTTGCAATCTTCATCTGCTCGGTAATATCAAGTTCCGCGCGGCGCATAATAAAATCTTTCTCTTCCTTTGTCATCTCAGAAAGTTTATATATTTTTGGCTGCATTGTATTAATCCTCCTGTTTAAATAAATCTTTCATTTTATCTATAAAACTCTTCTGTCTTTTATAATTGCGACCCTCAACTTCTGATTCAAACTCACGCAGCAAACCTTTTTGTTTATTAGTTAAATTCTTAGGTATCTCAACCTCAATTGTAACATATTCATCACCGCGACCCTTTCCACGGATATAAGGTACACCTTTGCCACGCAGCCTAAATACCGAACCAGCCTGCGTACCCTCAGGTATATCATATTCAACTATACCATCAAGGGTAGGAACCTTTACCGTTGCGCCTAACGCTGCCTGAACAAAGGTTACCGGAAGGTCTATATAAACATCAAACTCTTCACGCCTAAACAGCTCATGAGGTTTAATTCTTATAGTTATGAGCAAATCACCACTGGGACCACCGCGTTCTCCAGGCTCACCCTGACCGCTTAGCTGCATTGTTTGCCCATCGTTAATACCATGTGGTATATCAATTTCAATAGTTTTTGGCACCCTAACCTTACCTGTTCCATGACAATCGCGGCAAGGGTCTTTTATTATCTTTCCTGTGCCGTGGCATTCAGGACAGGTTGATACATTAGTCATATATCCAAGCGGAGTTCTCGTCTGCGTCTGTACCTGGCCCCTTCCGCCGCACCTTGAACAGGTCTGAGGCTTTGTACCTGCTTTTGCGCCTGTACCAGAACAAGTATGACAATTTTCCTGTTTTGTTATATTTATCTTCTTCTTACAGCCAAAAGCCGCTTCTTCAAACGATATGTTAATGCCCTTCTGGACATCGCCTCCGCGCATCGGGCCGTTCCTTCTGGAAGAAGCACCTCCTCCAAAAAACGATTCAAATATGTCTCCTAATCCACCCATTCCCATATTTGAAAAATCAAATCCGCCGCCAAAGCCTGAAGCCTGTGCATTCGGGTCCAGACCCGCATGGCCAAACTGATCGTAACGTGCCCGCTTATCAGAATCAGACAGCACCTCGTACGCCTCGTTCACTTCCTTGAACATAGCCTCAGCCTGTGCGTTGCCTTGATTTACGTCCGGATGGTATTTTTTTGCAAGCCGTCTATATGCCTTTTTTATGGTATCGTCGTCCGCATCGCGCGCAACTCCTAATACCTCATAATAATCTCTTTTTTCCGCCATAAACACAAAACCCCTTTTGCCCGATCAAGCCAATAACTGACTGTACGGGAACCGCACACATATGACCCGCAAAACGCGGGTCATATGACAGCTAAATGTTATTTCAATATTAAAGTATTATATTCTATAAAATAGCGTATTGTAAAGTGCGATTTTGTAAACTAATTGTAAAGTAAAATAAATTTTACTTTTTATCGTCATCTACCTCGGTATAATCCGCATCAACAAAATTTTCTCCGCCAGGAGCTTTTCCGCCGTTTTGACCTGCACCAGCACCGCTGTCAGACTGAGTATTCTGATATATTTTCTGTGAAATTTCAAAAAATGCTTTTGAAAGCTCATCCGTTGCAGTCTTTATAGCTTCGATATCGGTTCCCTTAAGCTTTTCCTTAAGGTTATCAATAGCAGACTGAACCTTTGCTTTTTCATTATCATCCAGCTTATCGGATACTTCACCGAGAGTCTTTTCAGACTGATATACAAGCTGATCCGCATTATTTCTTATATCGATCTCTTCTTTGCGCTTCTTGTCCTCTTCAGCAAACATTTCGGCGTCTTTAACGGCTTTGTTTATTTCCTCTTCGCTCATGTTTGTATTGGACTGAATTGTGATGCGCTGTTCTTTTCCCGTACCAAGATCTTTTGCGGATACATGAACAATACCGTTAGCGTCGATATCAAATGTTACTTCGATCTGAGGAACACCGCGAGGTGCTGGCGGGATACCATCAAGAACGAAACGTCCCAAAGTTTTATTGAACTGTGCCATTTCACGCTCGCCCTGAAGGACATGTATCTCAACACTAGTCTGCGAATCTGCTGCCGTAGAGAATACCTGGCTCTTTTTAGTCGGTATCGTAGTGTTTCTCTCTATAAGCTTTGTAAATACTCCGCCAAGCGTTTCAATACCCAAAGAAAGAGGAGTTACGTCAAGAAGAAGTAAGTCTTTTACATCTCCACCTAAAACACCGCCCTGAATAGCTGCACCAGCTGCAACGCATTCATCAGGATTTATTCCTTTATGAGGTTCCTTGTCAATTATTTTGCGCACCTCTTCCTGTACGGCAGGTATACGTGTGGAACCGCCAACAAGAAGTACTTTATCTATCTGAGAAGCAGAAAGTCCTGCATCTGACAGAGCGCGCTTTACAGGTTCAATAGTTTTTGCAACCAAATCCGCTGTAATTTCATTAAACTTAGCGCGAGAAAGCGTAACGTCAAGATGTTTAGGTCCTGTAGCGTCAGCAGTTATAAACGGAAGATTGATATTTGTAGTAGTTACGCCGGAAAGTTCAATCTTAGCCTTTTCAGCCGCTTCCTTAAGCCTCTGCATAGCCATTTTATCGCTTCTTAAATCGATGCCGTTCTCGCGTTTAAATTCATCGGCAAGATAATCCATTATTCGCTGGTCGAAGTCGTCGCCGCCTAGGCGGTTATTTCCGGCAGTAGCCAGAACTTCAAATACACCGTCGCCGATTTCAAGGATAGATACGTCGAATGTACCACCGCCCAGGTCATAAATCATAATTTTTTGCTCATGATCCTTATCAAGGCCGTAAGCAAGAGCTGCGGCAGTAGGTTCGTTGATTATACGCATAACTTCAAGCCCTGCAATTTTACCGGCATCTTTAGTTGCCTGACGCTGTGCGTCAGAGAAATATGCAGGAACCGTAATTACAGCCTGAGTTACTTTTTCTCCAAGATAAGCTTCCGCATCAGCTTTCAGCTTTTGAAGAATCATTGCAGAAATTTCCTGAGGAGTATATTCCTTGCCGTCTATTTTAACTTTATAATTTGTGCCCATTTCTCTTTTTATTGAAGAAATTGTCCTGTCAGGATTAGTTAT
>CALXUL010000162.1 GCA_944391635.1 uncultured Clostridia bacterium
GTATGGTCTTACAACTCTTCCGGCAGCTGATATAACCCCTGGCGTATCCGACTCCCAAACTATACTGGTTCCATATTTTCCGGAAGGCGACAAACTTAAGGCTTTTGTAATACTATCCGGTGCCTGGTCGGTAAGTGCTTCATATGTCAAAAGTTCTGCATCTGTTTCAAGCCTGTCTTTATCCGACTCAAAATCACGCATTACTGTAAAATCAATTTTCTTCGCACAGCTTATTCCGTTTTTCTCCACAACTGCAATAACGTATGTTTCAAGTTCATCACCAATCGGTCTTGTAACATTTCCGGACTCATCTATGCCGGGTCCGGGAATCCAGGTTATATTACTTCCGCATTGACCATACGGTTCAAAAACAAGATTCCCCTGTATCATACCATTATCGGGTATTCCGCCCACTGCAATATTTTGCGCCGAAATATTTGTTATATCTGTTATAACCGAATCATAGTCACCGGGTATTGCGCTAAACACACGGTAATCTGATAACTCAAGAGTATTATAGTTTTCATATTCCATATATATTCTTGTATACAAATGCGAATATATACCGGAAAATCTCGAATATGCGTTCTTTACAACAGGCTTTGAATCAACCCAAATAGAAAATGTACTATTATTTGTGTTATATAAAGTTGTAATGTTGACAGTATCGGAGCATTTTGCGACTGTAATATCAGTTGTAGCGCCGCCGGGCGCAGAATTGGGTATTTTTACCACTATATTTGAGCTGCTGTTCCAGGTAAGCGCAATATAATCATTACCGCTTCCGCCCCCTCGCATCCTGATAAGTACGTCATGGTTATCACTTCGGCTGAGTGTAAATGTAGTTCCCACAAATCCGTATGCCGGAGTCTGAGCAGCATCATTATACATATCAACCATTGTTGCCCCTATATTTTCATTTCTTTCAATTATAAGCTTGCCGTCTGAAACCTCAATCCTGCCGCCTTCTTCTGTAACAGCAAACGCAGGATTTATGGTATCTGTATTAAAATCATCATACAGCAAAGTTTCACCAATTTCCGGCGGACTCGCTTCGGGCAGGTTTGCTGCCGGAACATTTACAAGCAATGACTTTTCAAGGACTGCATCTTGGGATATTATTTTCGCAGTAAGTATCGAATATCCGCTTTCATTGTCAGGAACATTCACTATACCGTCTGATGTAATCAATTCTTCATTACTGCTCGACCATTCTATCCGGCTTCCGTAATTCCCGATAGTATATAGATTTAAATTGCTGTTTGTAGAATCCGGCATATCAAGCTTATCGGTTAGAATATCACTTAATTTCAATTCCTGGGCATCGAGATTTACCCTCTCTTCATCCGGCATCTGCTCAAACATTTTATACGCCAGGAAATCATCAATAGAAAGCGAAAGCGGAGCGCTGTTATCAGGATAAATCCAAATACTTCTTATCGTTTTCACAGACGGATCACGAGGATATTTATTTTCCAAAACAATTTCATTATTAAGCCACAGACTAAAACAGCCCTCATTAAGATCAAATTCTACAAGCACCTTTAAACGCTCGCTGTCAAATTCGCCAAGTGAAGTTACTTCTCCCGATTCATTCTTGTTTTCGGAATAATTAAGCACTACTTCACCACTGCCTTCCCAATCCATTGACATAAAGGATGAAGAATAACTCGGACCATAAAACTGTATTGGAATAGTACCGTTGCTGCTTGATGGACGGTTCATGATAAATGATATTGCAAACTTCCCGTCCAGTTCACTTTGATCATTATTGGGGAATATATCAATTCCTGTATATGAGCCGCCTTGGTACAATAACCAAATTTTCCCGTTTTCTTCCTTAATCGGTCCGCCCGACTCATAGCAGATTATTCTGCTGTCTATGCTCTCATCATCAAAACGTTCTTCATACAGATATCTGGTAGCCGCCGAGTATGAAACATCGCCCGCAGCTTTTACGTTAAAAGTAAATTCTTTTTCCAGGTGTGCGTCCTCACAGCTTAATTCCGCCCTAAAATTTACCAAAGTTTCGGTTTCGGGTAAAGCTATTAAATCACCTGTTTCGGTAAAAATATCGGGTCTGTCACAACTCCACACAATATCCGAGCCTGCGTCGCCATATTGCGGGAGATATATTGAATCTTCAACCAAACCATCTATTAAAGGAACCTTTATCAAGTTTTTTTCAGTTAAATTGTTATAGTCTTCCTCAACAACCGCCTGTGGGTCTTCAACAGCTTCTTCAGGCAGGCTCTTTACTATGAAATTATCAATTCCCACCTTGGCAATATCGGATTTTTCAAGTGAAAAATACACACACCATACGCCCTGCGCCTGATTAGATCTGGCATACACGCTGTCAAGGATTTTTATTCCGTCCGCCCAGACATCCATTGTCTTTTTATCGGTATCAAACTCTACCGTTATGGCAAGCGTATCTGAATCATAGACTCCTACAACTTCATCAGATGCTCCGGAATCCTGTGTTTTGCTATAATTAACTGAAAGTTCAGAGTTTTTATGCCAGTTTATTGATAAATACGGGTTTTTATAGCCTGTTGCACCATAAAACACCACCGGCAGATTTGCTAATTCCTCCGATTCACGGCTCATAACAAAGGAAATCGAAAAACGCCCGCTGCGCACCTTTTTATCAGTATCTACATAAATTTCTGCGCCCGTATATGAACCCTTTTCATTACTCACACGGTCTATTATCAGCTTGCCATCATTTACTGAGGCTGTACCGTCATTATTGTAGTATACTATAGGAACATTCAATTCTTCATCATCAAAATATTCCTCAAGCAAAATTTCATCCGCTTCTACAATCATTTGCTGAGATAGACCAAGCAGCATTGACAAAGCAAGAATTGCAGATATAATTTTCTTCACGTTTTACACCTCAATCCTCTATTATGACAACTGCCTGTACCTCATCAGTATTATATACATACAAGAAAACTTCTGACGCCTTATCGCCGACATTTTCCCTTGAAACAATTGTATCGGTAGTTGTTGTTGAAATCCAGCCCTCGCTCTTATCATAATAATAAATAGGCGGG
>CALXUL010000163.1 GCA_944391635.1 uncultured Clostridia bacterium
GACGTGTGCTCTTCCGATCTCAGACAGTATTCGACATTACTTTTTTTTACTTCTTATCAACTATTATTATTCGACATAAAAGCGTGTTTTTCTGCGATTTTTTTGCTATAATAAAACAGGAATATACCACCGGCAATTCCAACGGCAGCTACTGCTTGAGAAATGCCAATTTTATCCTTGACGAGGTATAAAATATACTGACTTTGACGCATACCTTCAAGGAATATTCTTCCGAAGCTATACCAGAAAATATAAAAACCAAATACTCGTCCGTCATATTTATTTTTGCCTCTAAAGAAAAGTACAAGCAAAAATCCAATTACATTCCAAAGACTTTCGTATAAAAATAATGGATGGACAGGACTGGCACCATTAATCGACATACCCCAAGGAAGGGATGTTTCAAGGCCATATACTTCTGCATTTACAAAATTTCCCCAGCGACCTATTGCCTGACCGATAAAAAGTCCTGGCGCACACAAATCAAATACTTTTAGTAATGGTAATGATTTTTTTCTGCAATATACAAATGTTGACAAAACCGCTCCAATAATACCTCCGTATATTGCCAATCCGCCTTCCCGGACTTTAAAAACATTTAATATACTGCCTTTTACTGATTCAAAGTCAAACATAATATAGTAGAGTCTTGCGCCAATAAGTCCAAATATAAGCCCAAACAATGCAATATCCCAAATGTTTTCGGTATCAATTCCACGCTTTTTGGCTGTTGCCGCAACAAATCCCGCTCCGCATAAAAAACCAGTCAGTATTATAAGTGCATACCAATATATATCCTTTCCGAACACCGAAAAAGCAACACGATTTACAGTAAGATTAATTCCAAGACCAGGAAATGAAATTTCGTTTATCATATTAAAGTCCTTTCATAGTAAGTGAGATTCTGTTCTTTTCAGCGTCTACACTTATAATTTTTACCTTTACAATTTCTCCGACCGACAGAACATCGAGAGGGTGCCTCACATATTTATCGCATATCTGCGATATATGGACTAATCCGTCTTGATGTACGCCTATGTCAACAAATGCTCCAAAATCTATTACATTTCTTACAGTACCCGTCATAATCATTCCGGGTTTTAATTCGGAAATATCTTTTATTTCTGACTTCATAACAGGTTCTGGCAGTTCATCACGAGGATCTCTCCCGCGTTTTAGCAGCGCCTGAGCAATATCAAGCAGTGTAGGTACGCCGATTTCAAGACGCTCAGAAAGGCTCTGTACGCCTTCTTTGTTCAGGCGTTTTGTAAGGTCATATATTTTCTCGTTTTTAAGGTCATCTGGAGTGTAATTTAGCGTTGACAGCAAGGCTTTGGCTGCTTTGTAGCTTTCCGGATGGACAGATGTGTTGTCAAGCAGTTCATCGCTGTCTGAAATTCTTAAGAATCCAGCGCACTGTTCAAACGCCTTTGCGCCGAGCTTAGGCACTTTCATCAATTCTTTTCTTGATGAGAATTTTCCGTTTTCCTCACGGTAGAGAGTAATGTTTTTTGCAACCGCAGAATTTATTCCCGAAACATATGAAAGCAAAGATGGGGATGCGGTATTCAGGTCAACGCCAACGCTGTTTACACAATCCTCTACAACGCCGCCTAACGCTTCTCCAAGTTGTTTTTGGTTCATATCATGCTGATATTGCCCGACTCCAATAGCTTTGGGGTCAATTTTTACAAGCTCTGCAAGAGGATCCTGGATGCGTCTGGCAATAGAAACTGCACTGCGCAATGAAACATCATACTCCGGAAACTCTTCGGCAGCAAGCTTTGATGCAGAATATACTGATGCCCCGGCCTCATTTGCTATTATATATCTTACATCTTTGTCAAGTTCTGCTATAAGCTCCGATACGACTTTTTCTGTTTCTTTTGATGCAGTACCGTTACCAATTGAGATTAAGTCGACATTATGTTTTATTATAAGTGTTTTAAGTATTGATTTTGCTTTTTGGGTATCATGATTGGGGAGAGTGCAGTAGACGATACCTGTATCAAGTACTCTGCCTGTTTCATCTACGACAGCTGCTTTGCAGCCTGTTCTATATCCGGGATCAAGACCAAGAACCACTTTGCCACGAATCGGAGGCTGTAAAAGAAGCCCTGAGAGGTTTTTTGAAAAGACTTTTATAGCGTCTGTCCCTGCGCGCTCTGTCAGAAAGTTACGGATTTCTGTTTCAACTGACGGAGCTAAAAGCCTTTTATAACCATCGCAGATCGCATCATTTAGATATTTGAATGCGTTTGATGAGATATTTTTTACAAGTATTTTCTTTATTTCATCAGTGCAAGCATTTTCGTCTGCCTCAAGCTTGACAGATAAAAATCCGTCTTTTTCGCCGCGGTTTATTGCGAGTATTCGATGGTTTGCAAGCTTTGATAAAGGCTCTGAATAGTCATAATAATTGCGGTATACGCTGTCCTCGTCTTTTGATGCTTTGGAAGTAATAACTCCAGTTTTATATGTTAATTCGCGAACAGCTTTTCTGATATCAGGATCATCAGAAACTATCTCCGCAATAATGTCACAAGCACCTAAAATTGCATCTTCTGCAGTTTCAACACCCTTTTCGCTGTTAATATACTCGTTTGCGCAAAGAAGGATATTAATATCCTGATTTTGTTCAAGGATGAGAGATGCCAAAGGCTCAAGTCCTTTTTCTTTTGCTATTGTAGCGCGTGTTCTGCGCTTAGGTCGATATGGTCTGTAAAGATCATCAAGCTCTGTTTGAGTTTTTGCATCCTCTAACTGTTTTTTTAAGTCTTCGGTAAGTTTACCTTGTTCATCAATCAGGCGTATTATATCAGATCTTTTCTCATTAAGAGCCCTAAGTGCGTTTAGCCTGGTATATAAGTCCCTTAGAATATCATCAGACAGCGAGCCTGTTTTTTCTTTTCTGTAACGCGCTATAAAAGGTATAGTATTACCGTCATCAATAAGAGCAACCGTATTTTCAACCTGCTCTAATTTTAAAGAAAATTCTTTTGCTAATTCTTGACACACATTATCCATATTATTACTCCCAAATAAAATTAATCATTAGCTATTATACACTTAATTTGCTCATTGCACAATAGATAAATAAAAATTTATCAAACTTTTATGGAATTACGTAATTTCGTATTGACAAACTTTTATATTCGTGGTATTATTAAGTAGAAATATAAGAGTATAGAGGTGTAATTGTTGGAAAGAGATTTTGCGGGCGAGATAGACGGTCTGAAAAATGAACTTTCAAAGCTGCAGCTGCTGCTTGAAAAACATTGCAGCTGCGATGAAAAAAACGAAAAGCAAAAAAATGAAAAGAGCAATAAATTATCTTCTGAAGAGATAGGATTTTTACTTAAAAACGGCAGATTTGATAAAATTCTTAGCTGTATCGGAAACAGTGACAGA
>CALXUL010000164.1 GCA_944391635.1 uncultured Clostridia bacterium
CACCTCCGTGTCAAGCTCCATTTTCTCCTTTATATGCGGATTGCCTGTTGCAAGAGCTTTTATCTCGGCATACGATAATGCTGTTTCGTCAATGTCCTCTGCACTCCTTACCGGCGATTTACTCGTCATTATCTGCGATATGAATTTTTGTTTGTTCTCGACAAGCTGATAGCTGTAACTGTCGAAAGTGTCCTTAGTTACGTAACGATATATATGTACGGTATCATTATTGTTGCCCTGCCGTATTATTCTCCCGGCGCGCTGTAGGCTAAGTACCCGGCGCCTTGTCATATTTCTATGATAGGTTTCCGAATACTCGCCCCGGAACCGTGCTTACACCTCTCAATGTACACGGCTCCCCATTTATAAACTCAGTCTAATTTCCCACAGTGTAATTTCTTATGACATTCTCTGCATAAGGCAAGTGTTTTTCTTTGTCTTGCTATCATAAGTGTTTCCCAAAAATTCTTGCCTTGAAGGTCTTTAAGCCTGTGAACGTGATGTATTTCTATAGGCATATCTGTACTGCCGCAGATTTCACATTTTCCAGCCCTCAACCTGTCTATAAGACTTGTACTGCTAAAATATTTAATATCGCATTGAATTTCGTCCTCATTTGGATAAAACGCCTTTTCCTGCCGCTTAAAACCTTGATTGTAAAACACTCTGACACATTCAACTCCTTTAGAATTTACAAACTTAACAGCAAAGTCTTTACCATATCTGAATTTGTTGATAATCTTGTGTATGGATGTTCTGTACTTTGTACCGTAGGTTTTGTACATACTGTATTCCAAAATATATTTGTAACTGTTTATTAACGAGCTGTTGTTGGCTATACAATAATAGTTATAAAACCCTCGTATCTTACTGTTGTACCAATCAAGAATTTCTAAGTCATCGCAATCCTTTAATCTGTAAATTGCTTGCGGTTTCCATATTTCCTTTCCGTTTTGATATATGAATTTCATTGCACCCGCATCTATCAATCGTTTTTTGATTACATCGCTTGATACTTCTAATACTACGCGTCCTGTGTAATTTCTTACAAGTCTGCCTATTTTGTCTCTTTTGCTAAGGTTGCTCTGTCTGACTCTGATTTCAAAACTAAGGAATTTTGCGCTTTTTTGAGCATTGGTAATAAGAGTTTTTTCTTCTGACAGCTCTAACTGTAGTTTTTCATAGAGAAAATTCTTAAAATCTTCTTTAATCCTTTTACAATCATCCTTTGAACCAATAACTCCGCAAAGCCAATCATCAGCATATCTGACATAAAACAGGCGTGCGTAATCTTTGTCCATAGGGTCACTATGAGGAATATTAACTCTTTCTTTTTCCAACTGCCGTATAAGCGCAACAGCATTTTGTTTTTCCGTATCATCTGCGGCATTTTTCAATGCATTTCGTGCATTACGCAGATTAACTTCATTTTTGCGATATTCTGTTGTACGCTTACGTCTTTCGCCTTTATTAAAGCCTTTAATATATTCACTCACATATTTATCAAATTTATCCAAATAAATGTTAGCCAATATTGGACTAATTATTCCACCTTGCGGCGTACCCGAATAGGTATTATGAAAAGTCCAATCCTCCATATATCCCGCATTAAGAAACTTTCGTATAAGCCGCAGAAATCTTTCATCTTTTATGCGCTCACTCAAAATGTTTATCAGAATATTATGATTTATGTTATCAAAGAAGCCTTTTATATCTCCTTCGATAAACCATTTTACTCCTGTAAATGTCTTTTGAATTTTAGTAAGAGCTGTATGACAGCTTCTGTTAGGTCTGAAGCCGTGAGAGGTATGTTCAAAATATCCCTCATAAATTGCTTCTAAAATCATTTTAATAACTTCCTGAAGTAATTTATCATCAAAAGACGGAATACCAAGCGGACGCATTTTTCCGTTTTTCTTTGGTATATACGTTCTTCTTGCAGGTTTAGGCTGATAGCTTTCATCCTTGAGCGAAAGTATGATTTTTCGTATTCTTTCCATACTCATACCGTCAACGGTTTTATGGTCAGTACCTTTTGTCATACTTCCGTCATTTGAATAAATGTTTTGATAGGCAATTAAATACATTTCCTCATTATAGAGTAAACGATATAAGCGTTCATATTTATAGTCCTTTTTATTACTGTGTTTTATTAGACTGATTAACACATTTTCAGGATTTCTCATAATGTATCACACATTTTCCTTTCTATAATGTTAATGTTATAAACTGTTTCCCTTCGCCGTGTAATAGCCGTTAACTATCTCTGACTACTATGGAAACTCCGTTACCATATCAAATATTCATAAGCCTTCTGCTTAATAGCTTGTATAATTTTACAAGCATTTTGACTTAGGTAATCCCCGTTTAGCAATATAATAACTGTTTGGCGCGTTTGGTTGTCGGATACGACTTCCGTCCTTTTATGCTTATTGCATATACGTCGCAGTCTATCTCTGCCAATGCTCCTGAACAGCGGAACATCGGTACTGCGATATGACGATTTATAACTACCTTACGTCACAGTCCCGACACT
>CALXUL010000165.1 GCA_944391635.1 uncultured Clostridia bacterium
GAATAATTTAACTTTCTTTTTCGGTGTCTGACAGTGTGTGTCGATTATTTATCAGCACACTAATGGCTCTATCCTTTTATTTTTCACAAAAAATCTGTTAATCGGCATCTTAGAATACAAAACACCGGTGCAAAACAACTTTTTATCAGAACGAAAAAATTTCTTCTATTAACCTTACTGCCAGCCTCGTGGCTCGAAAAGCATATAATCACGTTTCTTCAAAATTCCGCCGCTATTTTTTACAAACTAAAAAGCACCGGAGCTCCGATGCTTTTGGCTTGATATGTATAGGATCTGAGGGTGGAAGTAATTCCCTACACAAGATATTATAGCACAGTACCAACTATATTGCAAGCCTTTTTTTATAAATATTGTATTATTTTTTTAATTTTTTTTCTAATCATACAATATATACCTTTTTCGCCAATAATTCCCCAAAATTGTACCCTATACTATATCTTGTGCTTTTGGCAAATCATCTGACTGTAGCCCAAATCCTCAAAACCCAAGCGCTGATAAAGCCGTTTGGCGCCGGAATTTGACGGCTCAATTTCGAGCCTAAACGCCGCGGCGTCTTTGAAAATACCCATTATCTCCTCAATTGCGGCTCTGCCAAGCCCTCCGCCGCGGCAAGCGCTTCTTACATACAGCTCATCTATCCAGATAACCCTGCCGCCGGCTTCCTGGGAATAGTATTCTGCAAGCAGAATATACCCTGCCGTATCACTGCCTTTCTTGATAAAATACCCGAATATGCGAGGGTTGGCGCTGTTCATTTCTTCAAATGCCAAACCAAAATGCGATTCATCTATTTTATGCAAAACCGCCTCGGACGAATAAAATTCCTTTGCCAGCTCGATATACTCTTCTTTATCACTTTTAGTTATCCTGGATATACTCATTTTTTACCTCTTATTCATTAGTAATAGAAACAATGATTGCCTATTTGCTTATAAAACGTCTTATTCTTTGCCGCCCAGGAGCTCTGCGCGCCCGACACCGCACAAAAATACGTACATTCGCCAATATTATTATTCCCGGAAAGCGCGTCCTTTGCCGCCTTTATGCTTTCCGCGTTCGGCTCAGTATATATATACCCGTTAGCTACCGGCGTAAACTGGTATATATCATTATATTTATCAAATATCACTTCTTCAATCGTATTAGGAAAATCCGGGCTTTTAACACGATTTAATACCACATTTGCAACCGCAAGCTTGCCCTCATAGCTCTCGCCGCCCGCCTCAGCATTTACTATCTTTGACAGCCACATAAACTCACTGTCCTCGCTCTGGTCAAAACTGATAAGTACGGTTTTTGTACCGCTCTCCCAGCCAACCTTCGCGCCGAGCGTTTCAGCAATAAACCGCACCGGCAAAAACGCCCTGTCGCCGCGAATAACCGGCGCCGCTCCCGTATACAGCACTTCCCCGTCTATATACGCAAGCTCATCGCCAATCATAAGCTTAAGTTCTGAACCGTTATGGCTAAGCACAACGCTCTGTTCCTCTTCATTCCAGACCACCTCGTCCGCGTTTAGCATATCACCCACACTACGTACGGCAAGATATGTAACACCATCCTCTATAAACGGCGGTATTTCTGCTGCAAGCGGCGAGCCGTCCACTGTAATCCTTACCGACTGCGCGCCTGCGGATATTGCCATTGCAAGCATTATTGTGCTTGATGCGGCAAACAGCCGGGTTAGTATCTTTTTCATTTTATTTCTTCCTTTCCTGTTAACTATCTACAATAATAGCAGCGTTTTTAACCCTGCCCCGTTATAATACCATACTTCTTTATTTTTGGCAAGCGGAAATTTATACAAAGATTTCCGCGCATATGCAGATATTCCAATATAAAAATCCGGAGGAAAATACTCCGGATTCTATTTATCACTTTAAAACTCAGTATTATCTAATACGTTTTGCTTCAATATAATATCTCTTTTCGTTCGCCTCGCCCATTGAGAATGTTTTCCTTGGCAGTGCACCGCCTGCGATAACCGCACTAAAAAGCTCGGATTTATCCGGCTTCGGCAGTAAAAACCCTATATTCCCCGGTTTTGCTGCAAGCTCTCTTACCACATCTTCACCATGAATATAATCCACTCTCACACCTGTATCGTCCAAAAATTGCTGCAATACTCCTACCGCAAGCTTTGAGGTTCTGTTAGACAGACCTATTACAGACTCTTCTCCTGCTGATATACAGCCAATCTCAAAATCATCACCGCCGCATTTTTCCTGCAGCAGCTTTTTAATACGGTTGGGATCACAATCAAACGCCACTCGGTGGATAGGCTCAAATACCAGCGCCGGCGAATGTATATTTACCAATTCAACCAAACAAAACCGCGCAGGATCTGTCTTTATCTTTTCGGGCGAAAGCTGTTTTTTACGTTCCTCCCAGCATACTTTTGCCGTTGCAAGCGAATGATTGCCGTCACCAACAGCAAAAAGAAGCCCATCTTCTGCCGTCTCGGCAAGTGCCGAAATCGAATCAAGCGCAGCTTTTGCCGCACTCTCTGAAAGCACCCAGCCCTTTATATGTCCGCCGCCCTGCATAAGTTCAAAATCATAAACCGGAGTCTTTTCAGCATTACCAAGAGGCTCTATCACCGTTTTTTTCATATCATCCATCAAGAGCATAATATGCGGCAGCTCCAATGGCGCAAAACGGCGTATTTCCACACGCGGAGGAATCCGCTCCATTACTGTACCCTCTGTTGCTCTTATGCGGCTTTTTGCGCCGGCAGAATAATCATAGTCCTCCAAATCTACCGCGCCTATAAGACCCTGGCGGACTTTTCCGTCTATGATACGTTCTATATAAATCAGGCTATTTTTATATTCCCTAAAAATCCCCTTATCAAGATATTCCGTCATTGCCGCGTTTATTTTATCAATCCTCTGGCTGCCCTCTCCGAGATACGCCTCAGGGTATATAAGATTTAACGCAGACGGCGCGCCTGCAGTCAATTTTTCGGTTTGCTCCCAGTATTCCGGCTGCGACGTAAACTGGTCACACGCAATAACGCTCCATTTTGACATATCTTTTACTTCCGGCAATAATATATCCGCACGGTTAAATGTTGACAATTTAAAAATCCCCCTTTTTATCTGTCTATCAGGTTCTTGTAATCTTTGCGGCTTCGGCGCCGCATACCCGGATTAAATCATCCGGCGCAAGCAAAAGCGATATACCGCACTGTCCGCCCGATACCGCTATCCTGTCAAAGCTAACCGCGCTTTCATCTATAAACGTTCGGTATTTCTTCTTCATTCCGACCGGCGACACTCCGCCGCGGATATATCCGGTCAATGCGAATAATTCCTTTACATGTATCATTTCAAGCTTTTTCTCGCCCGCTGCCGCCGCAAGACATTTTAAATCCAATTCACAGTTTACCGGGATACACGCAACTATTATATCAGACTTTGAGCGTACTACCAATGTTTTAAACGAGCGTTCCTCCTCAATCCCGCACAAAGCTGCAATCCTCTGTCCGAAATTATCGCCTATTTCGCCGCCTGCATCATATTCCACTGCCTCATATTCTACCTTAGCTTTATCAAGCATACGCATAGCGTTTGTGACTGTCTGTTTTTTCTTTGACATTACCTTACTCCAATGTTATTTCAATATCCATTGTTTCGCCCTCGCGGTAGATGCCGAATACCATCTTATCACCAGCCGAGTGCGTATCACGGATTTTATTTATTTCGCTTACCGATTTTACAGCGGTTCCGTCTACTTTCATAATCAAATCTCCGACTTTTAAGCCGCCTTTTTCCGCAGGCGAGCCTTCATTTACCGCCTCAACCACAACTCCGTAATCCGCATCCTGACCGCGTATGCCAATTACAAGCCCTGACGGCGCAACTCCTACATTGATTATCGACTCAAGCACCTGCACAATATCATTTGACGGAATGGCAAGAGATATTGACCCGGTATTGGTAGAAATCATCGTTGTTACCATTCCTATAACCCTGCCGCTGCTGTCCAAAAGCGCACTGCCGGCATTATCATTCGATTCGGGCACAGCATCGGTTTGAAGAAGATTTACTGTCTGACCGTTTTGAAGTGTTACCGAATTATTTACTCCGCATATTGCTCCCAAAGACAGTGTTGTTCCAAGCTGTTCATTTAAAATCCTGCCGATTGACGCAACCCTTGTCCCGGACAGTACCGTACTTGAATCCCCGAACTCTACCGGTGTCAAATCTGTTTTATCTATCTTTAAAACAGTACAGTCGGTTCTCGCATCACTGCCTATTACCTCAGCGGGATATTCATTTCCGTCAGAAAAATATACCATTACATTATTGCCTGTCGCAAAAGAATTATCGCTTAAAATATATCCATCGGCACTTACAACCATACCGGTTGCACTATAAGTGCTCTGACCGAAAAATCCGCCGCCCGGGCTGGTTGCCTCCACCGTAACAATCGAATTATCAAGCCTCTCGCCCATACCTTCAAACCCGGTCGCCTCCGGCGTCTGTTCCTGCTGCCCATCCACACTGCCATCCTTCGGCGCCTTTTGTCCGGAATATGAAATTACGGTTGTCGGACGCATATTAGGCAAGACCACCTTAGTATATACCCCCAGACTAACCACACATACCACTACAGCAGAAATCGCCCCAACAAGCCAAGCAGGAGGGCTTTTTTTCTTTACCGTCAGCTTATAACTATATTCACCGAGTTCATTCTGCTGCCAAGAATATTCCTTTGACATATATTTCATCCCTTCCGTACGCTATTGTTCATAGTGTATCATTTAAGCATATTATAGCACTAATTCGACATAATTGTATGAATAAAATGTAAATTTTATACACGAAATACCCTTGCCGAATCCTTGGTGAGATTTACATAAAAAATACCGTTATCCGAACGTATTTCCTCCTGCCGGTCGAAGATTTTTGTAATGCCAAACCTTGCGGCGTCGATTCTAAGACAAGCCTGTTCCCCGAAATTTACCGCAACAATATAAGCCTCTCTTCCGCTCTTTCGCAAAAACGCATATCCGCCTTCATAAGCATATAAGCTTTCAAAACTCCCCGATAAAAATGCCTTAGAGCTTTTGCGCAGGGCAATAAGCTGTTTTGTACTTTCAAATATTTCCATATCCCCGCTGTCAGCGCAGAAACACCCGCGGCTAAACGGGTCACGGTAACCTTGCATTCCTATCTCATCACCATAATATACACAAGGCACACCCGGCATAAGCATCTGCATTGTAATCACCGTAAGCAAACGTTTTTTTGCCGCGTCATACGCATTTTGAGAAAGCAGAAAATCTGCCTCTTCGTCCTTGGACTGTGGCGGAGTTTCACCGCTAAGCGCGGTCAATATTCGGTCAACGTCATGTGTTGACAGGATATTAAAAAGCGAATAAACAGTTTCTTTCGGATAATTCTCATATACCGACAAAATCCGCATTTCAAATTCCTTTGCGTCAATTTTCCGAAGGGCAAAATCTATCAAAGCGTTTCTTTGCGGATAGCTCATTACCGAGTCAAGCTCATCACCCAAAAGATATTGACGCTCTTTGCCGTAAGAAATTTTATTTGACGCGTCCTCCCATACCTCGCCAATAATAACGGCGTCACGGTCTTTGTTTTTCACCTCACGGCGCATAATCTTTAAAAATTCGTCCGGCAGCTCATCTGCCACATCAATCCTCCAGCCGCTTGCCCCTGCCGCAAGCCAGCGCTTCACAATTGCATCCTGTCCCGTAAGGATATATTTCTGATAATCTTCGTTATTCTCTTCAACCTGCGGCAGAGTTTTCATCCCCCACCAGCTTTCATATTCCTCCGGCCAGTTTGAAAACCGATACCAATTATAATATTCCGAGTCCTTTGACTGGTATGCTCCAAGCTCCCGATACTCCCCATCTTTATTAAAATACCTGCTGTTACTTCCGGTATGGTTAAATACACCGTCTAAAATAATCCTGATTCCTTTTTCACGCGCCTTTTTACAAAGCCGCTCAAAATCTTCATTTGTACCGAGAACCGGGTCAATTTTTTCATAATCTCCGGTATCATACCTATGGTTTGATGCCGATTCAAAAATTGGGTTTAAGTATATAGCAGTTATCCCCAAGTCCTTTAAATAATCAAGCTTGCTTTCAATTCCTTTAAGATTTCCGCCGAAAAAATCCGAACAATCATACTCCCCGCCGAACTGTTCCTCTTTATAAAACGGCGTATCGCCCCAGACGCGTTTATGCATCTTCTTTTTTTCCGCAAGAAATTCGCCCTCGCGGCAGAACCTATCCGGAAAAATCTGATAACAAACGCATGTTTTAAACCAGTCGGGCGTTTTATAGTCCGGGTCAAATACCGTAATCTGGAATTTGGGACAATCCGGAGTTTGGTATATTTCGCCCAAGCCTCCCAGACGTTTTTGGTTATTGGCATACCATATATCCTCACCATTTGCCTTTACCTCAAAATAATACCATACATTACAAGGCGAATGCGGCATATTTACCGTATGAGAATAAATGCTGTATTCTCCGACCTCAAACCGGTATCCCATATCATATTGATAAATATTATCACCATATTCAAGAATCAAAACTACCGCCTGGGGTATCCCCGC
>CALXUL010000166.1 GCA_944391635.1 uncultured Clostridia bacterium
ATAAGAAAGAATGGTGAAGCATGGACAGAAAAAAAGTGATTGCAGTGATCGTGTTCGTTGTAGTGTTTTTTGGTTTTGGATTGTTTTCTTTTTTTCATGGAGGAGAAGATTCTTCTGTATTAGACAAGAAGGAGCAGAAGAAGGAAACGGAGTTGGAACAGAAGGCGCAAGTAGACGTGGACACGGATATGGTATATGAAAATCTGGAAGGGCTGTTCTTTTTAAATGAGGAAGGAACAACGGTTTTTAAAGAGCATTTAGAGAATTGGCTGAAATTTGAAGGTTTAAGGGTTTCTTATGTTCGGGTTTTGGGAAACACGGAGTTGGGGACAGAAGACATTTTGAGCGGTCAGGAGTTGTCTTATATCTTTTATCTTGAATGTGATGCCGGGCAGTACATAAAGGGAATATATGGATCAGGAGAATATATCTTTCAATTTATAAGTGAGCTACCTTTTGCGGAAGATGTTGACGAGGTGACGCCAGAAAAGACCTTGGAGGAGCAGAAGCAGGAGGCAGAAGCTGTAAGGGAAAGTTATAAAGGTACTCCAATGGGGGATGATGCAGGAGATGTTGTTCTGTTAAATAAAGATGTTCTTCCGGGAGAGCTTTCAGCGGAACAGTTAGTCTTTGATATGACCGGATTTTTGGAGCAGGAAGGAGAGCTTCGTCGAGAGGTTTCTTTTGTGGAGCAGACAGAGGAAGGATACTTGTTTTCTTTTCGTAATCAACGTCTGGATGGTAAGGAATTATTTGTAACAGTTAGTGATGGTAACTATTTAATTATGTTTGTGGGAGGAAAATAAATGAGCGACAAGGAAGTAAAGGTAAAGGAAAAGAAGGAGAAGAAACAAAAGGGAAAAAGCTATGGTCTGCATAAGGGGCGGACAACGGTTGTGTGGTTATTGTTTATTAGTGCTTTTGCATTTGCAGTGTACAAGAACTTTACCGGGATCGATCGGCATACTGTGCATGAGAAAGAAATCATAAAAGAGGTTGTGACGGATACAAATGGAGTTGAAAAGTTTGCGCGGGATTTTGCTGGATATTATTTTTCATGGGATCCGGCGGATACATTAGCATTAAAGGAACGTTCGGAAGCTCTGAAACAGTATATGACAGATGAGATTTACAGCTATGCACAGTCCATGATTAATGAAACAAAGAATACATCGCAAGTGGCAGAATTAGATATTTTACAGGTTTCAGATATGGGTGATTCTGTGTATCGAGTTTATATGGAAGTGGTGCAGAATATTACCGGGGAAAGTGGCGTAAAGAAGGTGGATCAGTATTATCAGACGGATGTGTATACAGATGAAGATGGCATGGTAGTTGTTACACTTCCTACATTGGCAGAAGCTGGGGGCTTTTCTGAATATGAGCCGGAAAGTAAAAAAGAAGTCCGGGAATTAGATTATAAGACGAAAGAGGAGATACAAGGTTTTCTGGAAGATTTTTTCAAGGTATATCCAGTATCACAGGAAACGGAACTGAAATATTATGCAAAGCCGGGGACGGTGGAAGTAATCGCTCAGGAGGGGATCGAATATCAGGAGATTAATGAGATGAAGGTTACAGAGTATGCAGATGATACGGCAAAAGTCAGTGTAAAAGTAACTTATTTGTTCCAGTCTACACAGACAAGGCAAACCCAGCAGTATGAATTGACCCTTCAAAAAACAGACAATTGGAAGATAATAGAAGTGCGATAATTGTGTGTGGAATAGAGATAATTAGGGGTTCTCCAGATATGAATTGTCAGATAATATTATGTGATTTCCGGAAGATCAGCTTGCCGGCAGATATAATATTCTGATAATTGAGAAAATTTAGACGTACAATAGTAGGAATGATTGTTGAAATTCAGGAATTGAGGTAGATGTAATGGATGCAGGAAAGTGGATTCAAGAGCGAGTTGTTATGTCTCGGGAGTATGCATGGCTTTGTCAAAAGTTATTAGGTTATTTGCGGATAACTGATGATAGCGGTTTGTTCTGGGAAATGGCACAGCAAGAGATTGAGATATTTCAGCATAAATATTCTGCTGGCTATGTAAAAGAAATGATGTTAGAACTTTTGTATTTTCTGGAGGATCAGGAAAAGGAGCTGGATCAGGAAAAGCAGAAGTTGTCATTAGAGCTTTCCTCTAATGCGAAACGTCTTTTGGATGATGCTATAAAGATGCAGGAAAAGGTTAGGAGAGATTCGGGGTTAAAAAAGGTTTATAGTGATGTGCCATTCGGGCAGCTCATTAGAGACATTGAGGACTATCAGGAGCAGTTGAAAACAGCAGAAAGGTTATTTGGATAAGGGAACAGGTATCAGGAGCTTAGAGCTTACCTGATACCTGTTTTTTTGTTTTCGTATTTTTGGATTTTGCATTCTAGTTTGTGATCTAGTTCTTTTAGCCATTTTTCCGGGAATGTGATATCAAGTTTGTTAATTTTATTTATTTCAATTTGTATTTTATTTTCCCATACAGTCATGAATTTGTTGAACCGAGATAAGAAAATATAAAATTTTAATATGTCGTGTTTTATGGAGTAAACTAAAAGTTTTTAAAAAGTATATTGAATCATGATTGTCCCTCCTTTGATTATTAATTATAGACAAAGATTTGAGTATATGCAATCTTTTTTGATCACAGGATAATGAGGATAGGACTTTAAATGAAAGGGAGGGTGTATGTGTGATTTCGTATGATCCATTGTGGGAGACGATGAAAGCAAAGAATGTTACAACGTATACTCTCATTTATAAAATGGGATTTAGCCCTTATACGATCAATAATTTGAAGCATAATAAATCTATTACAATGAATACGTTGGAACGGTTGTGTAAAGTTTTGGACTGTACGGCTGATGATGTAGTAGAGTTTTTAGATGATGAAATGGATAGATGAATAAAAAATCCCCGGTCATGCACCAGGGCTTTTTTTATTTTTCAGTGTATTTAATAATATTTCCGGGTTGCATATCAAGTAGTTTACATAGCTTATCAAGTGTTTTAATTCCAACAGGTTCCCCTTTTCTTATTTGTTGCATAGCTGATTGACTGATTAGATTTTCTTTTAAAATGCGGGTAGAGTTGTATCCAGCTTTTTTTAATGTTGCTAATACATCAATTTTATAAACGATCATAGGTTACCTCCTTTTGTTATATTGTAAGTAAAAATAAGAGGTTTGTCAATGAAAAAATAAACGTAAAAAAGTTTAAAATTTGCTTGAAAATAAACTGAAAAGCGTTTATAATATAATCAGAAATAAGAACAGGAGGAAAACGAAATGGCTTACTCAGAATTAGTAAAACACATAATTGAGCTTGTAAACAAAGATAAGATCATAGAAGCGAGAGATATTTCGTTTCAAAATGATATAAAGTTTGAAGACATATGGGAAGATAGTAAAATAGTCGGGGTAATGATTGAACACATAAAGATATATTTTTAAATAATCACAACCCTCCCTGGAGGTTGCGAGG
>CALXUL010000167.1 GCA_944391635.1 uncultured Clostridia bacterium
TTCCAACCTCTTCTTTAACTTCGCCATTAATATCAGCCGGCGGAGTCATCGGTACAAAATTCAAGCCAAAATCTGTATATTTATCATTATATGACGCAGTAGATGAGAACCAGTCGTGAGTAGAACCACCAAGATTACTGCTTAAAAGCTGCTCTCTTGACTGCTCGCCTCTTGTGAAGACTTCTTTATCTATAATATCTTCGCTATACCATTTAGCAAGTTCTTTTACAGCGTTCTTATATGCTTCTTCAGTCTTACCAAATGCAATTTCTCCGGAATCGGTTACATAATAATCATATTTTGCACCGAACAACTGATATAAATCACTTAGTGTTCCGCTTCTCTTAAAATATGGAATTTCATCCTTGATACCGTTTCCGTTTGGATCCTGTTCCCTGAATGCTTTTAATACATTATAATAATCTTCTACTGTCTTTGGCGTTTCAAGATTTAATTTATCAAGCCAGTCCTGTCTTATGAAAAAACCCATAGACGGGAGATTCTTCTGGTCTACCTGGGCAAGCGTTCCAGGAATATAGTAGATATGACCGTCACTAGCCGTCGCTGCAACTTTAGCCTCAGGACAATCTTCAAAAAATTTCTGGATATTTGGTGCATGCTCTTCAATCAAATCCTCAAGCGGTATAAGCGCACCTTTCATACCATTCTTACTTAAGTCGGTACCATTATAGCAAATTATATCCGGCAGGGTCTTGTCTGCAAGCATTGTAGAAAATGCCTGAGCGCTGCTTGAGATAGTTTCTACGGCCGTGCCGTGAAGTGTAACGCCTGTTTTCTCTGCTGCAGCCTTGAAAATTGACCAGTTATCATCAAATACGCAATAATCATAAATATGAAGATGAATACTCATATCAAGATTCCCGTCAGAACTTGATGATTCTTTACCGCCGCAGCCTCCAAGCACACCCGCCGCCATGACAATGCATAGTGCCAAAGATGCTGCTTTTTTAAATTTAATCATTTGTCTGCCTCCTTAAATATTATATTTTATCATCCTTTTACCGCGCCTATCATAACGCCTTTTACAAAAAACCTCTGAATAAACGGATAAAGTACTATCATTGGTATTGTTGATATTACTATTGTTGCAAAAATCGTCGTCTCTCTTGATGTTACAGTATAATCTATCTTTGACAGCTCACTGTTATTCGCTGTCATCTCAACCACAAATTTTTTCAAAAGTACCTGAAGTGGGATTTTATTCGGATCTTTTAGAATTATCATTGCCCAAAAATATGAATTCCAGCGAATTACAAAATAATATAGAGCAATTGTTACTATAGACGCAACCGACAGTGGCATATATACGTTTAAGAATACCTGAAAGTCTGACGCTCCGTCAATCTTTGCCGCCTCTTCCATCGAATCTGGGATGGATTCAAAATATGTACGCATAAGTATTACATAAAAAGTCTGAGCAGCTCCCAGCATCAATATGCCCATACGCGAATCAAGCAAGTTTAAATTCCTAAGACATATATACATTGGTATTGTACCAGGAGTAAACCACATACTAAGCAAAATAAATCCTGTAAGAAATTTTTTCCCCCTTAGTCTTTTTTTAGATAGCGGATATGCCCCAAGGGAAGTAAGCACTACACTCAAAAGCGTTCCTACCACCGAATAAAATATTGTATTTGCATATGATATCCATATGCTGCTGTCTTCAAAAATTCTTGTATATGCTTCGGTTTCAAAATCCTTTATCCACCAAACCACATTCCCGTTGGTAACCTCAATGCCGGAGCTAAAGGATGCAACAAGCACATACCAGAGCGGATATAATGTAATAAACATTATCACAATCATTAATATAATATTAAAAGTATCAAAACACTTCTCACTGATACTTTTTTTCATAGCCACTCTTCCTCCTTTACCATATGCTCACGTCACCTATACGCTTGGAAATGGTGTTTGATATTGCCACCAATATCAAAGCTATTATACCATTAAATAAATCAACTGCTGTAGCATAAGAATAATTCATTTCCTCAAGTCCGCTCCTATATACATATGAACTGATAACATCTGCGGTTTCATATGTTATCGGCTGATAGAGCAGTATAATTGTTTCCGCTCCTACCGTCATCATTCCGCCTATTCTTATAATCAGCATTATTGCAATAGTCGGCATAATCCCCGGTATTGTTATCTTTAAAAGTTTCTTCCATCGACCTGCCCCGTCAATCGACGCTGCCTCATACAGTTCACTGTCAACTGCGCACAGTGCAGATGTATATATAATCGTTCCGAATCCTACACTCTGCCACATTGTCATCAATATATATATCGTTCTGAAATACTGTGGCTTGGTCAAAAAATATATTTTTTCAAATCCCAACTTTTCAATTACAACATTAACTATTCCTGCCGTAGGTGATAAAAAGGTTATCACCAATCCTGCTACAACCACCGTCGATATAAAATACGGCAGATACGAAACCGTCTGCACTGCGGTTTTGAATTTTTTTGACTGCAATTCATTCATAAGCAGTGCAAGAATAATACTTGCCGGAAAAACAAAAATAACCGAATATATATTTATTAAAACAGTATTTCTAATTATCCTGAACGCATATGGACCTGTGAAAAATTCAATAAAATTATCCAGTCCTACCCATTCGCTTGCCCATACTCCAACATACGGCTGATAATCTTTAAACGCTGCTAATATTCCATACATCGGAAAGTAATAAAACAGCACGTACCACAGCATAAAAGGTGCAAACATTATGTACAGCTGCTTATCTCTAAGTATATCGCGTTTTAAAAGGCTCCGTTTTCCTAACTTAACCGAACGCGAGCTAACAGTATTCCTTTTCATCCTCGCTGACCTCCTCACAAATAAATTATATAACAATTGCACAAATTTTCAACTTCTTCTTTTTGATTTTTAATGCTGTTTTTTATCATAATTATAGTATTTGTTAAATTTTAACGTCTGAAGTTAAAAATTAAGTACTTTTTTATAATTGAATACTTACTTTTAAAATGTTATAATATAATAGAAAAATATTTAATGTAAGGAACATTTATATGTCATATTTAAAAAAGATGTTTATAAACAATCTCGGAATATGTTTAGCGTATATGCTTTTATTCTCCATTCTTATGTATATCTTTACTTTAACTATTACAACAAATCAGATAGACAATAATCTTAAATCGGTCCTTTCTCAAACTTCGCAAAGTATTGATAATGGAATTTCAAAAGCGCTTGATTTATCAATTATGATAAACGAGAACCCGTACATAAGGATATATGCAAACGAAAATACACCTGATTATTATAACAGAATTCAGGTTCGTTCTTTCTTGCGCAATTCAATAGGCTACCTTCCGAGCAAAAGCTCAATAATTGCCGTAATGCATGAAAATGATAATGGTGTTATCACCAATGATTTTTCAATGCCTTACCGTAATTTTGCTGAGACTATTGGTTTAACTCTAGAAGAGCTTGACGCATTAAAAACTTCGGCAAAAACTGGTGGAAATACATCAGTGCATTACACATTTTCCAATAATTCCAACAGCGGCATGCTCACTATCATTGCTTGTGAACGGAACAAATACCGTCAGCCATTGTATGTTTTCGCCTGTCTGCAAATTAATGAAATGCTGCCAACTGATCTATCTGAGGACATAGAAATTATTATCTCCATCGATAACACCATCCTCTACACCACCGGTAATGTATCTGACAATTTAATAAACACGATAACAGACAACAAACCTTTAGATAATAAACATATTTTTATTAAAAATTCTTCCGCAGCCAGTTTCCTTGGCAATTTGACTTATTATACCGCACTTTCAAACAGCAGCTATCGTCAAAAACTTGCTGTGAAATTTATTTTCCCATTAATAATTCTCTTAATTCTTATGATTTTGAGTCTTATTGCTGTTTATTTTATGACAAAACGCACTTATGCACCAATTGTAGGGCTTCTTGATGCGGTTGATATCACTCATCCTGATAAGGACAAAAACGAAATTGATTATATAAAAAATAAGATACTTTCTCTTTCAAACAATAATAAACAACTCACCAATACTCTTAATAACTACCGTCTTCCACTTGAAGAAGCTCTTTTAAAGGATATGCTCTATGGTATCCTGCCTCAGCAGGTATGTGAAGAAAGAATACGGCATTACGGCAGCGCGATTCTTTCAAAAAGCTATGTTACTGCAATTATTGAAACGCACGAAAGCCAGACGCTTCTTTACAATGCTCCGGCTGACAGTATCAATGTATTAAATAAAACTGTAATATCTATGTTTACCGAGCATTTTTCAGGTTACGCGTTTTTCCGCATACTTTTGCTTACCTCCGATAAATATGCTATTATAGCATCTGTTAATGACTTTGCCACATTTAGGCATGACCTTCAAATATTTCTTCTAAAAACCGGCGAAAGCACAGGTATTAACCTTTTTGCATCAGTCGGCACAATGGTTAACGGACTCTCTAATATAAACCAGTCCTTTTCGGTTGCGCTTAACGTATCCGAAAACCGTATACACGGCAGACAGTATTCTACCATTTGCACAGCTGATGATGTAGATGGCTTCAAGGATAATGGCGTATATTATCCGTTCGATATGGAAGCTTCCATTATTGAAAATGTACTCAACTCCAACACTCAGACGCTACATCATCTAACTTCCACGCTTATTTCAGCCAATTTCGTGCATAAGCCATTTTCACAAGATCAGTTCTCACAGTTTGTCTTTATGTTTACATCAACTTTTAACCGAATATTCTCTGCATTAAATATCAAGCCAGCAGATATTTTCGGTGAAGACACAATAATATATTTGGAGCTTCGTTCCTGTCGTGAACCTAATGAGCTTCTTGACAAAATAAACAGCCTGCTTGACCAAATAGCAAACAGCCTGCGCTCACAAATATCATCTATGGATACTGTCAACCGTGAACATATGCTCAATTTTATAGACAAAAATTACAGCAAAGACATTTCTCTTATTGATCTTGCAGAATACATGAACTTTTCAAGCGTTCATACAAGCAGGCTTTTTAAAGCTCTTGTCGGTCAGAATTTCAAAGAGTACCTTACACATTACCGCTATGAAAAAGCAAAAGAATTAATGGTAAATTCACCGCATATGAAAATAAAAGAAATAGCAACTGCGGTCGGATGTAACAGTACCGCAGCATTATCCAGAATTTTTATGAAATGCTCTGGTATTTCTCCCGGTCAATATATGAAAAATATTTCGCACAGCAACAATAATTAAACATAGTAATATAATTAATACATAAAAATGCTCTCTGCCAAATATATGACAGAGAGCATTTTAGATATTCTCTATTTAGTAATATTATAAATTATAACAGCCGCCTGGGCACGTGTTGCAGTTCCGTACGGTTCAAATTCTGTGTCTGTCATTCCGTTAATTATCCCCGCATTTGCCAATGCCGTTACTGCACCTTTTGCGTATTCTGCAATACTGTCCTTATCATTGAACACAGTTTCACGTAGATTTCCAATGGATATTCCAGCGGAAAGAGCGGCACGGTATACAATTGTTGCCATATCCTGTCGAGTAATATTATCATTTACACCGAATGTACCGTTATCATAACCTGCGATTATTTCACGGTTATATGCCGTAGCAACACTTGTGTAGTACCAATCACCGTAATTCACGTCGCTAAATACATCAACTACCGCATTATCGTCAGTAACATTAAGAGCCTTTATCAGCATCTGTGCAAACTCTGCTCTGGTTATATTATCATTCGGAGCAAATATTCCGTTCTGTTTTCCTGCGACAACGCCCTTGCTGGCAAGAGACTCTATAGCTTCTTGTGCCCAGCTTACACTATCAAGGTCGGTAAATTGTGAACTACTTGCAGGTGTATTTGTAGTTCCCGTAACACCGCCTATAATTGTTGTAGATGAACTGATGTTACTGCCTGAACCGCCGCTAGGGCCGCCGCTTCCGCCTCCACCATCACCTGTGCCTAGTACAGTGAGCTTAACTGGTGTAGATATTGCGCTTTCAAGCGAATTTTCAGCATACATTTTTATCGTCAATGTAACATCGGTGTCGCGGGATACATTTTTAGGCTCAATCTTGTTATCATATACAGATAACGCCGTGCTTGAAGAATCCCAGGAAATCCCTGAGCCAAAATAACCCTCTTTCTTAAAATCTGTTATTCGGTCATCAACATATGTCATTTCCCTAACATCACGTTCCTTATCATTATAGGAAACTTGATAATTTCCATCATACGCTGCGTCACCGCGAACTTTATATTTTCCGTTTTTAGAAGCATCAAATTTTGTAGGCACACTTATTGTTCTGCTGTCTTTTGCCACAACGCTGTCTCCATTTATATACGATGCTGTAACGGTCAAATTTACAATCTCGCCTACAATGCTATCGCGTTTTTCATCTTTTTTAGGATAGAATTTACCAATAATCCTTTCGGATGATGTTTCTTCAACAACAATTATGTCACTGTCAGAAGTCCAACTGTATTTTATATTCGAAATACTGCTGTTTTTAGGAAGATAAATATCCTCTGAAACAAACTTTGTAGCATCTACCACGTCTGAATTTGAGTCTACTGATAAAAAGCTTGTAGCAGCATTTATCTTATCAAGTTCTGCTTTTACAGTTTCAAGAATAGTCTGCTGGCTTGCTATCAGTACATTAAAGTCTTGTTCCAG
>CALXUL010000168.1 GCA_944391635.1 uncultured Clostridia bacterium
TAAGCTTGATGCGGATGCTGGCGAAATTTTTGGGGAACACTTCAATGTTACCGGTGAAATTATGTCTGCAAAAAATGTTGACGAGTTATTTGTGATTATAAAGGACAGCCTTGAATTAATCTCTGACTTTGTGGCAGAAAGCATTGATTCAAGCGCGATGACCTTGGGTAATGAAATTCTACAGTATATTAACGATAATCTCGGCAGGGATATTTCAATAAGTGATGTGGCTGATAATTTTTCGATTTCACCAAGTTATGTAGGAAGAATTTTAAGAATTAATTATAATGTCACGTTTAAAACATATATAAATGACGCAAGAATAAAAAAGGCAAAGCAGATAATGGATAACGATAAGACGATTCTGATTAAGGACCTTGCCAAAAGTCTGGGCTATAATAATGCTGTCAGCTTTATCAGGATGTTTAAAAAAAGCGAAGGCGTATCGCCGGGACAATATATTAAAATGCATTAAAAAAAGCGGTTTATAAAACCGCTTCAGCGTGTCGATAAACTATCGGCACGCTGGCAGACTCCGAAAAAGGAAGTTAGATTTTCCGCATTTGGCTTTGTCGGCATACGATGGTACGTTAAAAGACAAATGCGGAAAAAGCAAGCAATGGAACTGATTTTCAGGCAAAATCAGCTCCATTTTTATTTTTATTTAATAAACTATTAACAATAATACTTTTCATTATTTTTTTTCAATACTTGCTTGCGATAAAACGACTTTTCAGGCAGTCTGAAGCGGTTTTATAAACCGGTTTTTTATATGACCACGCTCAAGAACCGTGTTTTTACGCGCATTGTACTGAAAATGTATACTCAGGCTTGATAATGTAAATTGAAAAATAAAAGAGGTATTGGTAAAATAGAATTATAGAAAAAGACAGGAGGGTGTATTAAAAGTGCTTGCCGAAAAAAATATTATCAGAATGAAAAACAGAAAAGCAAGACTCAGCAGGATTCATAAAAATAAACAATTGTATTTATTGCTTATCCCGTTCCTGCTCTACTACATATTATTTGTATTCCGGCCTATGGGAGGAATGGTTATTGCCTTTAAGGATTACAGTGTTTATAAAGGTATTTGGGATAGCCCATGGGTAGGATTAAAATACTTTAGGGATTTCTTTTCCGGCGAGTACATAGGCAGAGTATTTAAAAATACTATAATGATAAGCCTTTATCAACTACTTTTTGGATTTCCGCTTCCGATACTCTTTGCGCTTTTACTAAATGAAGTTAGCTGCAAAAAGTACAAGAGCTTTGTCCAGACAATGTCATATCTTCCGTATTTTATATCAATGGTGGTTATTGCAGGTATGGTGACGCTGTTTCTTGCGCCGACAAACGGAGCAATTAATATACTGATTGACAAACTCGGAGGTGAGAAAATTTATTTTCTTACCAAACCCGAATGGTTCCGCCCGATTTATACTATGACTAATCTTTGGACCGGAATGGGTTACAGTTCAATCGTATATATCGCCGCACTATCCGGCATTGACCAGCAGCTGTATGAGGCGTGCAGGATTGACGGCGGCGGCAGGCTGAGGCAGGCAATTCATATTACGCTGCCGGGTATTATGCCAACTATTGTTACGATTTTTATTATAAATATTGGAAATATTCTAAATGTTGGCTATGAACTGATAATCCTTCTCTATCAGCCCGCAACTTATGAAACAGCCGATACTATCAGCACATATGTCTACCGCATAGGTATTGAGCAGGCAAATTACAGCTTGTCTACCGCGGTTAGCTTCTTTAATTCGATTGTGGGATTTATTCTCGTTTCAATAGCTAATTATATAAGCAACAAGGTTAATGACGTTGGGCTTTGGTAAAGGGGGACTTTGGATGAAAGTTTCTGCAAGCAGGGTGATATTCAATATAGTAAACTATACCGTCCTTGCATTGATTGCGTTAATATGTGTATATCCGATAATTTATGTATTTGCGGCATCATTTTCAGCTGCAAGGGAAGTTAATATGGGTAATGTATGGCTCTTTCCGAAAGGCTTTACACTTGATGCTTACAAACAGATTATTAACCGGGATGGTATTTGGGTAGCATATCTTAACTCGTTCTATTATATGATTTTTGGTACTATCGTAAACCTTGCGGTTACTATTTGCGGCGCATATCCGCTTTCAAAGCGCGATTTGGACGGATGCCGCGTTATAAATATGCTGATTGCCTTTACGATGTGGTTCAGCGCCGGAACTATCCCGCTATACCTCACATTCCGTGATTACGGGCTTTTGAATACAAGGGCGGCTATTATTTTCGGATTTGCCTGCGGCGCGTATAACTTTATACTGCTGCGCACCTATTTTGCCAGTATTCCCGCTGCGGTTGAGGAAGCGGCAAGAATCGATGGCGCAAGCGATATTTATACGCTTGTAAGAATTGTATTGCCGTTATCACTGCCGTCGCTTGCCACAATAGGGCTTTTCTATGCGGTATCGCGCTGGAACGGTTATCTGTGGGCGATGATTCTTCTTACCGATGACAGCAAAATCCCACTTCAGGTTGTGCTGAAAAAGCTTGTCGTCGATATGAGCGGACATGCAGAGAATATGTCGTTCGGAGCAAGGGACACGTCCCAGGATATGTCGGAGGAAACAGTGATGTTCGCTACAATGGTATTTGCCATAGTGCCTATGCTCGTTCTTTATCCTTTTATTCAAAGATATTTTGTAAAGGGTGTTATGCTCGGTTCGGTAAAGGGTTAATGATTATTTTATATTAAGAAAGGAAGTATCAAAATGAAAAAGAAGTGGTTAAAGACAGCAGGTTTTGTTCTTAGCTGTGCGCTGGCGCTTTCTGCAGCCGGATGCAAGAACACCGCCACTGACAGCGTTCTGGCTGACGGAGATGGCGATAAAATAACCAAAGAGCCTACGGAACTGACTTTATTTATGATAAAAAGCGGAGATGTGCATCTTGAGGATACCGAGGTTTTCAAGGAAATTGCCGAAAAAACAAACGTATCACTTAAAACAATTTCGTCAAAAAGCGCATCTGATGAAGATACTGCATTTAACATGCTGATGGCAAGCGGGGATTTGCCTGATCTTATAGCATATAATAAGAGCAAGTCGGAATTTCCTAAATATGGTATGGAGGGCGCATTCGCCCCGCTTAACGATTTGATTGATCAATATGCGCCTAACCTTAAGAAGACTCTTGATGAGAACCCGAGCGTTCGTGCGCATGTGACCGCATCGGATGGGAATATCTATTTTATTGTAGGTACTAATCCGCCGACGGTGGCATCAGGCTGGTTTATCAGGCAGGACTGGCTTGATAAGCTGGGACTAAAATCGCCTACAACTGTTCAGGAATATCACGATGTGCTTGTAGCATTCCGTGACGGTGACCCCAACGGAAACGGCATTCAGGACGAGGTTCCGTATTTTTCAAGATTCCCCGGAGTAGACCATCTGGTATTATTATTTGATACAATCCAGAACTGGGAGCTTCGCGATGGAAAGGTTGTATACGGTCCTACCACTCCGGAATTTAAAACCGCTTACGAAAATATAGTTCAATGGTATGCTGAAGGGCTTATTGATAAGGAAATATATACCCGCGGCAGCAAGGCAAGGGATAAGCTGTTTGGCGAAAACCTCGGCGGCTCAACACACGATTGGTTCGGATCGACTGCACAGTTTAATACTATTCTTGCCAACAGCGTACCGGGCTTTGATGTAGAGGCAATTGCTCCGCCAAACGGCAAAGAATACACCAGCCGTGACCTTGTAACGCTTTTGGGAGTAGCAATATCTTCATCATCTGATAAAAAAGAAGTCGCAATTAAATACTGTGACTTTATGTTCTCAGAAGAAGGAAGCCGTTATTCTAATTTCGGTATTGAAGGTAAGCATTATGATATGGAAGGCGATTATCCCAAATTCCGTGATTGGGTTATAAATGGGGATAAGACCGCTATAAACATCCTTGAAGAAGCAGGCGCTTGCTCCGGATTCCCTGCACCGCAGGATTTCAGGTATGAGGAGCAGTGGCTAGTTCCTGCTGCAAAAGCAGGTGTTGACCTTTACATTAATAATGGATATCTTCAGCCTGCATTCCCTATCCTTTCCTATCAGGACGATGAAGAGGATAGACTTAACAAGATTATGACCGATGTAAGAACATACCTTGATGAAACTACACAGAAATGGGTATTTGGAAGCCTAAGTATGGAGGATAGTTTTGATGCGTTCCAGGCACAGCTTAAAGCACTTGGAATAGATGAAGCAACCGAGATTCAGCAAACAGCTTATGAACGCTATCTCGAAATGCAAAAATAGAAATCGGAGGATTAACTGATGAGGTATTTTAAAATAGCGGCAGTATTAACGGTAATTCTGCTTTTTTGTTTGTTTTTTGACTCTGATGAAATAAGCACGGTAAATGAATATAAAGATAAAAACGTTGAGATATCCGGCAGTTTTGATAAGGTAAAACGTATTGTTA
>CALXUL010000169.1 GCA_944391635.1 uncultured Clostridia bacterium
GTATCTGCCGACAAGAATTAAATATCGTAAGGAATATGAGGAAAATCCGCAGTTTCTGCTTGAGATAAAAAAGGATTGGAATGATCTTGACCATCTGTTTTTGAAAAAGCATCCTGATTTTAGGGCATATAAAAGATTTGCGGCTATTACTAAAATAAAGGATTATCTGCCGTATTATCAGCCGGGACAGCTTGAAAAACAGTGCAGAATGATAGTAAAATATTATGAAGATTTTAATGATTATGATAGCTTAGAACGAGAATATCCTTATTTGACCGAGACTAAGCAAAATGAATTTGTAAATTTAATTTATGAATCGGTAAATAGATTTTTGGAAATGACGGGTATATTATAGAAACAAATGAAAGGATGAGCAGAATGCTTATTACAAAAGCGCCTAAGGGGACGCAGGATTTGCTGCCGTCTGACAGTTGGAAATGGCAGTATTTAGAGAAGAGCTTTGACGAAATATGCAGGGTGTTCGGATACCGGCAGATAAGGTTTCCTACTTTTGAGCATACAGAGCTGTTTTTGCGCGGAGTTGGAGATACAACTGACATTGTACAAAAACAGATGTATACATTTAATGATAAGGGCGGAAGAAGTGTGACGCTTCGCCCTGAGGGAACAGCATCGGTTGCAAGAAGTTATGTTGAAAACAGCCTTTTTCAGTATCCGCTGCCGCTTAAAATGTACTATACCGTACCATGTTTCAGATATGAAAAAAGCCAGAAAGGACGGCTTCGTGAATTTCATCAGTTTGGCGTTGAGGCGTTTGGCGCTACAGGCCCTGAAATTGATGCAGAGGTAACATCGCTTGCTGTGGCGTTTTTAAAATCGGTAGGTCTTGACGATATAGAAGTCAGCATAAACAGTATCGGCTGCCCCGAATGCCGAGCAAAATACAATGAGGCGCTAAAGGAGTTTTTAAGACCAAAACTCGATGGACTGTGTGATACGTGCAAAAGCAGATTTGAACGTAATCCTTTGAGAATACTTGACTGTAAATCAGAGGAATGTAACCGTATATGCAGCGGTGCGCCGCGGCTTTTAGACTATATTTGTGATGATTGCAGACAGCATTTTGAGGGTTATAAGAAAAGCCTTGAAAACCTTGGAATCAGTTATAAAGTTGATGACAGCGTTGTGCGCGGGCTTGATTATTATACAAAGACAGTATTTGAGATAATAAGCGGCGGGTTTGCGGTATGTGGCGGCGGACGCTATGATGGCTTGATTGAGGAGATAGGCGGAGACAGTACGCCGGCTGTTGGATTTGGTCTTGGAATAGAGCGGCTTTTGTTAAGACTCCAGGAATCCGGCGCAAAGATGCCGCAAAAGCCGGTTATTGATTTTTATATTGTATCTATGGGAGAAGCTGCCTATAAGCGCGCGCAGGAAATGGCGTATAAGCTTAGGCAAAAAGGCGTATCGTGTGATGTGGATTTTATGCACAGGAGTCTAAAGGCACAGATGAAATATGCGGATAAACTGGGCGCGACATATACAATGGTTTTGGGCGAAGACGAGATAGCGTCCGGAAAAGGCAGAATCAAGAATATGGCAACAGGCGAACAGAATGAAGTGAGTCTTGAAGAACTTCATAGCTTTTTTGGGAGGTAAGTTTGATGGATAATATGCAGGGATTAAAAAGAACAAATTACTGCGCTGAAATAGGCGGCGCAGGAAGTGTTGAGGTTGTAGGCGGGTATGTGCAGAAAATAAGGGATATGGGTACTCTTATTTTTATAGACCTCCGTGACAGGACCGGGATAGTTCAGCTTGCGTTTGATGAAACCACCGACAGGGCTGTTTTTGAAAAGGCAGCATCGTGCAGAAGTGAATATGTAATTATGGCAAAGGGTACTGTACGCGAGCGCGAAAGTCATAATGATGCAATTAAAACTGGTGCGGTTGAGATTTTTGTTGATGATTTGAGGATACTTGCAAAGGCAAAAACACCGCCGTTTGAGATAACCGAGAATACAAATGTTAATGAGGAATTAAGGCTTAAATACAGGTATCTTGATTTAAGACGCAAGCCTTTGCAGGATAATATAATTTTGAGGTCTAAAATAGCAAAGTCAGCGCGCGATTATTTTTATGAAAACGGGTTTATTGAAATAGAAACGCCGATGCTTATTAAATCAACACCCGAGGGCGCGCGCGACTATCTGGTTCCTTCAAGAGTACACGCAGGGAAATTTTATGCCCTGCCGCAGTCGCCGCAGATGTATAAACAGCTTTTGATGATTTCGGGATTTGACAGATATATACAGCTTGCTCGGTGTTTTAGAGATGAGGATTTACGTGCAGACCGTCAGCCGGAATTTACGCAGATTGACCTTGAGATGTCCTTTGTTGATGTTGAGGATGTTTTGGAGATGGTTGAAGGTTTTGTAAAGCGTGTATTTTCTGACGTGCTTGGAATGGATATAAAAACGCCGCTGCCCCGACTTAAATACAGCGAGGCAATGGAACGTTTCGGAAGCGATAAGCCGGATACCAGATTTGATATGGAAATAATCAATTTGTCTGACGTTGTAAAGTCGTGCGGTTTTGGGGTGTTTACTTCTGCAATTGAGGCAGGCGGTTCTGTTCGTGCGATAAACGTAAAGGCAAAATCGGACAAGCTTACAAGAAAAGAGATTGATAAGCTTACCGAATACGTAAAAGGTATAGGCGCAAAGGGGCTTGCATTTATAAGATGGGTAGATGATGAGCCTGCCTCATCTTTTGCAAAATTCCTTAATAAAGAGGAATTTGATGCAATTATTGAGCGCGCGGGAATGGAAAAGGGAGACTGCTTGTTAATTGTTGCAGATAAAAATAGCGTAACACTTCCGACTTTGGGCGCGCTTAGGAATAAAGTCGCAAAGCAGCTTGGGCTGATAGATGAGAAAAAATTCAATTTTCTTTGGATTACGGAATTTCCATTTTTTGAATATGATGAAGAAAGCGGACAGTATGTAGCAATGCATCATCCGTTTACAATGCCGATGGATGAATGCTTAGAGTATCTTGATACAAAGCCGCAGGAAGTAAAGGCTAAAGCATACGACCTTGTGTTAAATGGGGTTGAAATGTCAAGCGGTTCGATAAGAATAACCGATTACGAGCTTCAGCAGCATATGTTCCA
>CALXUL010000170.1 GCA_944391635.1 uncultured Clostridia bacterium
TTTTAACGCAGTCGGCACTGCATTTGCCGCAAAGGAAAACTTTAGTCTTTACGAATATACCCAAAAAGCTGTTTTATGTGACACCGACAGGCTAAAAGCTTTGATTTCAGATTCCTGCTCGTCAACACAGCCTAAAACTCTTCACCTTGACGACTATGCGCAGCTTCAGCCAAATGAGCTTGCAAAATACATAGAAATTGTAACCGGAAAACCTGTATCAAATCTTGAAAAAGATAGTGAATCGCTTCTAACTATTCTATCCGGCAGAGGTCTGTCAACACATCATATCACATCGCTTTTAGGTTTAAAACCCGCAAAATCAGCAGCTTCCAAAAAGCTTACGGAGAAAAAACCTGCAAAACAGGATGAGCCTGATGTACAAAAACCTCAGGAAAAAAATAAGAATAATCTTAGCGTTTGGCTGTTATAAAAATAAAAACCTACCCGGCATTGCCTGCTTGCCGGCAGCTTTATACAATATATTTTAAGCAGGCAGAAAGGCTCTGGAGTTATATGAAAATCTTTCAGCAAGGTATGTTTAGTCAAATTATGAGTATTGTAGTCGCCCATGTTTTTACTGTTATAATAGGCGCTGTATTTGGATTTAGCCTGATGTGGTGGATACTTGATAAGCCTGTATGGGAGGCTGTATTCTCGGTGGTGTTCACACTGTTTTATTTCTCGGTTATATATCGGCGCGCATGGGACTGTGCCTCACGAGATAAAAAAACATATACATCCACATCCCCATATCTTCTAAAAGGCGCTGTGCTTGCAATCGGGGTATTTATACTTAATATTCTATTATGGATTGCATATGTATTTGCCTGGAATTTTTTAACCATAGATGGCTCGCTTGCAACCCTAACAGGTATACTGTATAATGTTTTATATATCTTTGACACATTTATGTACACAGGCTTTATAAACCTTTCAAACGGTTCAATGCCGTTATATGCGCATATAATTATTATTCTTGTACCCACAATAGCGTCGGCGCTCGGATATATTGCAGGGCTTAGGGAATTTTTAATTACAGAAAAGCTTATGCCGTTTATTTACGAAAAAAGAAAATAAAAACTTATGCGGCATAAATTTTTGCCGCATTTTTAATTTTGTTAAAATAATGTAGACTATGCCATAAAATGTGGTATAATATAAATATCCATTAACAGAAAGGACGGAAGAATATGGATGATAAAGAGTTATATGAAAAATTAAAATATGAACGTTCGGATGTTTACCGAGATATGCCGGATAACGAAAGGCGTGCAATGCTGGATTTTGCTGATGATTATCGCTATTTCTTAGACCGCGGCAAAACAGAGCGCGAATGCTGTGTTGAGGCTATACGCATGGCTGAAGCGAAAGGCTTCGTTAAATTTGATGACAAAAAAACTTTATCCGCAGGCGACCGTATTTATTTTACCAACCGCGGCAAAAATATACTGCTTGCGGTTATTGGCAGCGACGATATAGAATCCGGTTTAAATATAGTAGGCGCACATATTGATTCTCCGCGGCTTGACCTTAAACAAAATCCTCTTTATGAATCAGATTCACTCGCATTTTTTAAAACCCATTATTACGGCGGCATCAAAAAATATCAATGGACTGCCATTCCGCTTGCAATACATGGTGTAGTATATAAAAAAGACGGCAGCCGGGTTGATATATGTATCGGTGAGAAAGATGATGACCCGGTATTCTGCGTTACCGACCTTCTTCCGCATCTTGCAAAAGACCAGATGTCCAAATCAATGGCTGAAGGCATTGAAGGAGAGTCTTTAAACATACTTGTAGGCGGCATAGGCGTCGGCAGCAATGAAATTTCAGAGCGTGTTAAATATAATATTCTAAACATTTTAAATATTAACTACGATATAACGGAATCCGATTTTTTAAGTGCCGAGTTAGAGATTGTCCCGGCGTTCCGAGCACGGAATGTTGGGCTTGATAACGGATTTATTGGTGCATATGGTCAGGATGACAGAGTTTGCGCATTCACAGCGCTTAGAAGTATATTTGAGCTTAATACTCCCAAACACACGGCAATCTGCCTGCTTGTTGATAAAGAGGAGATTGGTTCTGTCGGAAATACAGGTATGCTTTCGCGTTTCTTTGATATGGCTGTTGCTGAACTTATCGGCAAGCTAAAAGGCAGCTGTGACCTTTTGACCTTTAACCGCACAATCGCAAACAGCGCTTGTCTGTCCTCTGATGTTGGCGCCGCATTTGACCCAAATTATCCGTCTGTAATGGAGAAAAACAACCAGTCCTTTGCCGGCAAAGGTATGGTACTTATGAAGTATACAGGCTCGCGCGGCAAATCAGGCGCAAGTGATGCTTCAGCAGAGTTTGTACACGAAATTTGCTCAATTCTGGATAAAAACGGTGTTATATGGCAGACCTCAGAGCTTGGTAAGGTTGACCAGGGCGGCGGCGGAACAATCGCTATGTATATTGCAAATCTCAATATGGACGTAATTGACTGCGGCGTGCCTGTTTTGTCTATGCATTCACCGTTTGAGGTTACTGCAAAAGGTGATATATATATGGCATATAAGACCTATCTTGCATTCTATAACGATAGATAAACGGAGGATATAATATGATTAAACACGTTGTATGCTTTAAGCTTAAAGAAAAGAACGATGCTGTTATTAAAAAGACAAAGGATTTACTTTTATCTATGAAAGAAAACGTCCCTACTGTACGCGAAATTGAGGTGGGTAGCGATTTTCTCGCATCCGCACGTTCATTTGACATATATCTTGGTGTTGTGTTGGATTCGCGAGATGTTCTTGATGAATATCAGAATGACCCCTACCACGTTAATGTTGTAAAAAAACATATGCATTCAGTATCGGAACAAAGTATTTCGGTAGATTTCGATATTTAAATATTGATCTGAATTTCAATAAATTATATACAAAAAAATCACAAAAGCAATGCATATAAAATAATTTAACATAAAAAAACTGAAAAATCGGCTTTCTTCAGACTGTCGAAAAAGTCGTTTTACCACAAGCAAGTATTGAACAAAATGAAAAGTATTATTGTTAATAGTTTATTAAATAATGATCCACCCGCATAGCGGGCGGATCATTATTACTACATATTAGCAACAAAATCACCGTTTATTTTGCAGGCTTCCACCTTGTCAACATCGCCTTCCTGCTCAACAATAAATTCTTTGGCATATTTTGCCGATTCACGGATTTTTGCAAAGTCTATCTCGCCATCAGGAAGTACAACATTCTTTTTCTCTTCGCCAATCTGCTTTAGGTGGATTAACTCAACCTTTTTACCTTTAGATGCCACATACTCATACGGATTTACTCCCGCATACGTTACCCAGAATACATCTACTTCAAATATAACATCATCATCTGTAAGCTCCATTAAAAGGTCAAGTATGTATTTACCGTCAACTTTTTCAAATTCCTGCGCATGGTTATGATAGCCAACTGTTATTCCATACTCCTTTGCCTTTTTTGCGGCATTATTAAGTACGTCAGCTACTTCTTTTACAGAATCCATACCATCTTTGTACTCTGCCCAAGGAATAATCATATACTTTGCGCCGATTTCCTTTAAGTATGATAATTCTTCTTCAAGACTATTTTTAAATATGTCATATGCAGAATGCGAACCTAATGCTTTTATTGAATTTGCATCCAGCACTTCTTTCATCTCGGAAGCATTTAGTCCGCCAAAACCTGCAAACTCAACTCCGTAATATCCACATTCAGCCGCATATGCTATCTTCTTTTTAATATCATTATCAAAACAGTCATTAAGCGACCAAAGCTGTAATCCTGCGTTCATTCAATTCATTTCCTTTCTGTGCATTAAATATATACCTGCTCAGCTGTACCTTTCTCATCCGAACGAAATGCGGCTTCCATAACCTTCATTACCCGCAATGCCTGGGAAGAAGTAATTGTGAGGTCTGCCTTTCCTTCAACGGCATCATAAAATTGGTCATACACTACCCTCATATCGTCAGGTACGTCAAACTTTTCTTCAAGCATAATTGTTTCAGTAGAATTTTCATTACGCGGCGCCATCGTTTTGGTTGGTCCGGCTTTGGTGTACACTATTTCCTCTGCCCATTTATCCTCTTTATCAATACATCTTACAACCTTTCCGGTATTTCCCCAGTCATCAATCTGAAGCGTTCCCGTCTTGCCGAGTACATACCAGCGCGGATGGGTTATATAATTATTTGTTGCAACCTCTATATGCGCAGTTACTCCGTTTTCAAACATCATTGTAAGATGAAAATTATCATCAACCTCAGGATATTGTATCCTGTACATCTTGCAAAATACATTTGTAACCTTCTGGTCGCTGTACATATACATTAGCTGGTCGATAAGATGTACACCCCAGTCAAGCATCATACCGCCGCCCAGGTCTTTAAGCGTTCTCCACCCCGACGGCATACCTCTTGAACCCTCTACACGTGATTCTATAACATATACATCGCCTAGCAATCCCTTTTCTACCGTACGCTTCATCAAAAGAAAATCATAATTCACGCGGCGGTTCTGGTCAATTGTAAATACTTTGCCGTATTTCTTTTCCGCCTCCATAATTTCCTCAAGCTCGGCAGACGTTATCGTTACCGGTTTTTCGCAAATAACGTTTTTACCGGCTGCCATTGCCTCAATTACAAGGCTTTTATGTGCGTCATTAGTGGTTGCGACAAGAACGCTATCTATTTCCGGGTCTGATAAAAGTTCTTCTTTTGATTTATAGCAATAAAGTCCCTTCTCGGCTGCACGTTCCATTGCACGCGGGTCAAGGTCAAACACGCCTTTCATTTCACATCTGTCATATTTTTCCATTACGGTATAGTGCCAACCTGCCATACCGCCAAAGCCTATGACTCCCATCTTATGTTTCATTATGCCCACCACATTTCTCCTGCATTTTCATAAATTATCGCTTCCTTAAGCAATGCAACCGCTTTTTCAAGGCCTTCTTTCGGTGACATTAAGCCATCTTCATGCTCTATACTGATTGCACCGTCATAGCCGGTAGCTTTAAGTGCGCTTATAATATTATTCCATTCTTCTTTTGAATGTCCATAACCTACTGTACGGAATACCCAAGACCTCTGAAGTATCTTTCCGTAGTTCTGAGTATCAAGAACACCGTTTTTAGCAGTATTTGCAGCATCAATCTTAGTATCTTTTGCATGGAAATGATAGATTGCGCCTTCAAGATACTTAATAGCCTCGCACGGGTCAATACCCTGCCAATACAAATGGCTGGGGTCAAAATTTGCACCGATAATATCACCTACCGCTTCACGCAGCTTTAACAGCGTCATGGGATTATATACACAAAAACCAGGATGCATTTCAAATGCTATCTTCTTTATTCCAATTTCTTTAGCAAGAGCTGCTGTCTTTTTCCAATAAGGAATCAACACTTCTTCCCACTGCCATTTTAATATTTCGGTAAAATCATCAGGCCATGCACAAGTTACCCAGTTTGGCTTCTTTGATGTTTCACAATCTCCCGGGCAGCCTGAAAAACCTATTATAGTATCAACCCCTAAGAGCACTGCTACTTTCATTGCATCAACAAATTCATTATGGAATTTCTCTGCAATGGCTTTATCAGGGTGAACAGGGTTTCCATGGCAACTTATTGCTGAAATTTCAACATTATATTTTTTCAATAAATCTTTAAGCCACTGTACCTTTTCGGGATTATTAAGATAATCTTTAGGGTCAAGATGCGCTTTACCCGGAAATCCACCTGCGCCTATCTCAAAGCATTGTACTCCAAGCTCTGATAAATACTTAACCGCTTCTTCCATACTCATCGATGCCAGTACCGGCGACATAACTCCAAGTTTCATTTTATTTGCCCCCTTTTCTTGCTTCTTCCGGTGATACCGTACGATTTGGGCAGAACAATTCATCACGGCGAACTGTCGGTTTTGCCCACTCAACTGCATTCTTTATTATTCTTTGTACATATTCATTCTTATAGGTTGGATATTCCTCATGACCCGGCTGGAAATAGAATACTTTTCCATGGTCGCGGATAAATGTGCAACCGCTTCTAAATACCTCTCCACCTGCAAACCAGCCAGTAAATACTACATCATCAGGCTTGGGAATACTGAAATGTTCCCCGTACATTTCCTCATTTTCAAGCTCAAAACTCTCCGGAATACCTGCCGCAATCGGATGAGTCGGGTTTGTGCACCATACGCGTTCTCTGTCTCCATCACGCCAAGTAAGGTCACAAGTTGTCCCCATAAGCAGTCTGAACGGCTTGCTATGATGTCCCGAATGCAATACAATAAGACCCATTCCTTTTAAAACTGCCTGCTGCACTCTTACTGCAATTTCATCGGGTACTTCATGGTGCGCCATATGTCCCCACCAAATCAAAACATCTGTATCTTTTATTACTTCCTCTGTAAGACCGCATTCCGGCTCATCAAGAGTCGCAGTCCTTACCTTAATTTCATCCGACTCAAGAAAACCTTTTATACAATTATGTATACCGTCAGGATAAACCGCCTTTACACCCTCATCGCTCTTTTCATGGCGATATTCATTCCATACTGTAACCTTAATCATTGAAAATCACCTCTTTGCCTGTCTTTGCACTCTCATAAATTGCTTCAAGAATTCTTGTTACAACAATTGCCTGCTCCGGCAATACGGTAGGCATTGTATCGTTTAATATTGCGTCAATCCACTGTCTTGCCTCAACATCCTGCGGCTGCATTGTAGCACCATCATAGAAAGCAACACCGCCTGCGTCAAGGTTCGGTTTTTCTTCTGTCTGCTTATTGTACTTTACACGGTTTACAGTAAGACCATCATTCATATCTGCTCCTGCAAGAGTTCCGCAGAGTGTACATTTTGCTTCCTTAACATCAAGAGTGTTAAGCGCCCAGCTGCTTTCAAGTACGATTGTAGCTCCGTTTTCCATTGTAATAAAACCGAATGCTGAATCTTCAACAGTATATTCCTTTGGATCCCAGTCACCCCAAGCATTTCCGGTTTCTGTCTGATCGCCAAGTTTCTTAAATACGCTGCCCTTTACACTCTTCGGCTTATAGTTGTCCATCATCCAAAGCGTAAGATCAAGAGCATGTGTTCCGATATCAATTAACGGACCGCCTCCCTGTTCTTCTTCGTTAAGGAATACGCCCCATGTCGGTACTGCTCTACGACGGATTGCATGAGCTTTTGCATAATATATTTCCCCAAGTTCTCCGTTATCGCATGCACGCTTTAAGTATGTAGAATCATCGCGGAATCTGTTTTGATAACCGATAGTAAGCTTTTTGCCTGATTTCTTATATGCTTCAAGCATAGCTTTTGCATCTTCGTATGTCTTTGCCATCGGCTTTTCGCACATTACATGCAGGTCATGCTCAAGCGCATATATTGTAATCGGTGCATGTGACTTATTAGGCGTACATACATGTACTGCGTCGAGCTTTTCAGTATTTATCATTTCCTTATAATCTGTATAAACTTTCGCATCGGGGGTGCCGTATTCTTTAGCAGCTTTTTCTGCGCGTTCCTTTATAATATCGCAAAATGCAACCATCTGTGCTTCCTTTACATTAGTAAGAGCAGGCATATGCTTTCCGTTTGCTATACCACCGCATCCTATAATTCCTATTCTTACAACTTTCTCTGCCATAATCTTTGCTCCTTTATATTGATTTTTTTTATTTTATATGCTACTATAATTTTATCAAATATAAATATTTCTTCTATATTTATTTTGGGTATATTATTGAACAATATTGACATTTACATAGAGGTGATAATATGGATACGGAAATTGTTCATTCGAGTATACAAACAGTGCCGGTACGAATACTTCCGGAACTATTTGCAAAAAACCTGCCGTCGAGCAAAATTGGACAGACTTTCTGCAACATGCATTTGCATGATGAACTTGAACTTGTAGAAGCAGTTGTGGGCAATACCGGCATACACGTAAATAACCGCAGCTACTCGCTTTTACCTAATGAATCGATACTCATAAAAAGCCGCGTTCCTCACCAAACATATGCTCTAAGCCACCAGTCAACACACCGCTGTATACAATTCCTTCCCGATCTTCTTTCTGATATTCCGGTATCCCGTGAGCAAAGGTTTTTATCAAGATTTATAAATTCCGGCGAAGTGTATATATTTAAACTAAATGACCCGGTGACAAAAGAAGTCCACTCCTGCCTTAAAAACATTGTCACTGAATACAAAAAAAAGCAGGCCTCATATGAGACCTACATAAAAGCTAACCTATATCTTCTACTCGGCTGTTTTTACCGAAACGGGATTCTTAATAATGCAGACAATTTTTTTGACAGGTTTGAACTTGGAAAGATTCTTCCTCTTTTGAAATATATTGACGAAAATTATTCTGAACAAATTTCTCTTAAAAATGCAGGGGAAATTCTTTCACTAAATCCGGATTATCTATGCCGGCTTTTTAAGAAAACCACCAATATGACCTTTACCGACTACCTTAACTTCGTACGCATCTGTCATACCGAAAAACCTTTGATATTCTCGGATAAAACCATATCCGAAATATCTCTTGATGCCGGGTTTTCATCGGTATCATATTTTAACCGGGTATTTAAAAAGTATAAAAACATATCCCCATCAGAATACCGACGCTCAAAATACGCAAACCAGTAATATCTATTTTATATCCGCTGTAAACAATGTACCAACCGCTTTTGCGTCTAAAATATCATAAAGCGTCATTATATTCTTACCGTTTGTTATTATCATATCAATTCCTGCGGCGTTAGCATATTGCGCCGCTTTTATTTTTGATACCATGCCCCCGGTGCCCCTGTTGCTTCCTGCTCCTCCTACTGCCGCACTGACATTTCCCGCATCGGTTACCACTGGCAGAAGCTTTGCATCAGGATATTTATGCGGATCTTTATCATACAATCCGTCTATATCGGAATATAAAACCAAAAGCTGTGCTCCGGAAATTTTTGCCACATATGCCGAAAGAATATCATTATCTCCAAATTCTATCTCTTCGGTCGCTACGGTATCATTTTCATTTACGATCGGGATAATATCCATCTCAAGCAAAGCCTCAAGTGTGTTCTGGGTGTTTATAAGCCTGCGCGGCTCATCTATATCATCTTTAGTAAGTAAAACCTGTGCAACAGTACAGTTATAGTCAGAAAACATCTTGTCATACATATACATAAGTTCACACTGCCCAACTGCTGCAAAAGCCTGCTTACGGCGCATATCCGACGGTTTCTCGCTGTAACCAAGCTTACCCATTGCCATACCGCCGGCACCGGACGACACCAATATCACCTGACATCCGGAATTATTTATGTCAGATACCACACGTGCAATCTGATCAAATTTCCTTATATTAGGCTTTCCGCTTTCATATGTTAGAGTAGATGTTCCAATTTTTATTACTATACGCTTGGCGCGCTTTATCCTCTCGTATGCTTCCTTCATTTTTGTTTCCCCTTTTTGCACATCTCAATTATCAGTTCTTCAAATTTTAAAAGCGCATCTGAACGCGCGTATTTTTTCATGTTCTCCGACATGCACTCAAGTTTTCCGGCATCGTTTATCAGCGAAATTATCGCAGAATATAAACTATCGCTTGACAAATCATCTTCACAGAGCATAACAGCAGCGCCCGCGTCTTCAAACTCTTTTGCATTCTGCTGCTGATGGTTTCTTACCACATTTGGCGACGGTATAAGTATTGCCGGCTTATTAAGACAGGCAAGCTCTGATACAGTAATCGCGCCTGAGCGTGATACTACAAGGTCAGATGCCGACAGTACCTCTGCCATATTATTTATATACGGTGTTATAGTTATTCCCTGACCTACATTTGAGCATCTTTTCAAAACATCTTCATAATTACGCTCTCCGGTACCAAATAATATTTTTATATTTGTCCCGGAAAAACGCTCTAAAATTCCAACAACCGCGTTGTTTATCCGTTCCGCGCCAAGGCTTCCGCCAAAAATCAGCACAAATTTTTCATTGTCTTTTATACCAAGCTTATTTCTACATTCCGCACGGTTTGCTTTAAGTATCTCTTCTCTTATCGGATTACCTGTTACAACGCACTTTTCCTTTTGCTTTATATGTGAAACAGTTTCATCAAAACTCACCGCCACATATTCCACATATTTTGCCGCACCCTTTACCGTGAGTCCCGGATATACATTTTGTTCATGTATAAGCGCCGGAACCGAAAGCTTAGATGCTGCCATCGCAACCGGGCCGCTTACATATCCGCCGGTACAAACTACCGCGTCTGCCTCAAATCTCTTTATTATCTCTGCACAATCAGATTTTGCTTTTATAAGTTTTTTTATAACAGAAATATTATTAAACGGATTTCTGCGGTCAAAGCCTCGAATATCTATGTATTCAATATCATAGCCTGCCTGCGGAACAAGCCTTGTTTCAAGTCCGCGTCTGGTACCAATAAACAGCGCCTTAAAATCATGATGTCTTAAACGCATAAAATCCGCGATTGAAATAGCCGGATTTATATGCCCGCCTGTGCCGCCGCCGGCAAATATAATATTCATAACCTGTATTTCCCCTCCATTTATTATTTGGGTATCGAATTGATTTTTATAGACTGTCGCGAGACATTAAGTACAATTCCCAACTCGGTTAAAAGTACCATTATCGCGGTTCCGCCATAGCTGAAAAACGGAAGCGAAATACCTGTTGTTGGAATCGCGCTGCATACAACTGCAATATTAAACGCCGTCTGTATTGCAATATGTGAAATAATCCCCACAACAGCAAGCATCCCATATGTATCAGGCGCCTCAAACGCTATTTTAAGACCACGCATAACCAGCGCGACAAAAAGCATCATTATAATCATAGCACCCATAAGACCCAATTCCTCACATACAACCGCAAATATAAAATCATTATACGGTTCTGGGAGGAATGTATATTTCTGTACACTCTGTCCTAGACCTTTGCCAAAAAACCCGCCCGAGCCAAGAGCTATTAATGACTGTGAAATCTGGTAGCTCGTACCGGATACATCACGAAACGGGTCAATAAACGACAATACACGTCCCCATCGAACCGGATCCTGCTTAAGAAGCACAAATCCTACCGGTGATACACACAATATTGCGGCAACAAAATAACGTATTTTCGCGCCGCCCACAACCATAACCACAACGCCTATACCACATATAACTATTGCTCCGCTAAGGTGCGGCTCAATAAGCATCAGCAAGCCAACAACCAACAGCACCCCAAGATATGGTAGCATTCCAAAGAGTATATCTACACGATATTTTCGTTCCGAAATCATTTTTGCAAAAAACAGCGCAATTACTGGTTTCATAAACTCGGACGGCTGTATTTCCATAATAGGCGTCTTGAGCCAGCGCCAAGCTCCGCTTCTATACACGCCAATTCCCGGTATTCTTACGCACACCAGCATAATAATACACACCAGCATTGCCATTGGTACAAGTTTTTTATATTTATTATAGTCTATCATAGCCGTAAATGCCATTCCGACCGCACCAATCACAACGCCCAGAAGCTGGCGCAGAAAAAAATGATATGAATCGCCGAATTTCGTGTTCGCCGCAGGCGTAGAAGCGCTAAGCAGCATTACAAGCCCGAATGCAAGCAATACAAACACAAGAAATAAGAAAGTAAAATCAAACTCACCAAGCTTCTGCCTGACATTTTGTCCTACCTGTTTGGATTTTATCTTTTCAATCGGTCTGTTCATCCGCCGTTTATTTATATAATTCCGTCTGTTAGAAGCCACATCCATTACCCCTTTCGCCAAACAGCCCTACATCGCAAACGGCAAAATCGACAGATATGCAATAACCGCCAACAGGACTGCTGCAGCTGAAAATACCGCGACAATTTTCTTTTCACTCCATCCGCACATCTCAAAATGATGATGCACCGGACTCATTTTAAATATTCTCTTCCCCGTGAGCTTGAAGGATGCAACCTGCAAAATCACTGATAACGTTTCAAAAAGATACACAAACCCCGCAATTATAAGTACTATCGGCAGCTCCATTCCCACAGCAAGAACACTGACCGCACCGCCAAGATACAGTGAGCCGGTATCGCCCATAAATACCTTTGCAGGATACATGTTATACAAAAGAAACGCCGCGCATCCCCCGCATACTGCAAGTGAAAACCAGCTGCCCTCCGGATGTGCAAGAGCTGCGCCAGATGACACAAAAAACAGTGTTATTACCA
>CALXUL010000171.1 GCA_944391635.1 uncultured Clostridia bacterium
CTGACTAAATACGTTGCTTCGAGCAGCAAATATTCTGTCACCAGTCACACTTCCTTTATATATTAAATAAAAACCAACATTCAATACAATTAAAAAAATATAATAAAAAGACTGCTGTCTACTAAATAAAACTTTTGTCATTAGTGCTTTTTAACAGCAGTCTTAAAGATTATTAGTACGCGAATTAATTTATGTACTGTTGTTTTAACTTTAGCTGTTATATATTTCAATTTCAAAAACGAAATTGCCTTTAAGCTTATATTCTTCACGCGGCTCAGGCCCACAGCTATTTGAACCTATACCACTTTGTTTATAATCAATACAAAGAATGGTATCACTACATTCTTCCAGTTCAAAATTATGTTTTTTAACAGTAAGTTCTTCCTGTGAGTAATGCGAGGCGTTAAATGAAAATTCATCGCCATATACTTTAATTCTGTTTTTATTATCTGACACAGTCACATATTTACACCCGCAATGACTTCCGTTTTCCTGCGGTCGTATATAATCTTCGTGCAAAGCTTTTACTGTTGTTTTAAATATTGCCGGATATACCGCAAGCTGTCTGTCCAAATAGCTTTCACTCGGTCCCATTCCGTAATATTCTACTTCTTCCGCCAAACCATTAAGCCTCATGCGCAGACCAAATCTTGGCAAATACGGAAGTTTGTCATTTGTTTTGCATTCCGCCTTAAGTCCTATGGTTCCGTCGGCATATATCGTCCATGCGGCTTTTATATCTGTAATCCGTTCAATAATATCTGTCACTATCGCAAGATCAGATGTTATTATAACTGCGTTTTTTATTTTTTGAATATCTGTTTTATACGCTCTTGAATATGCTCTGTCATATCCGCAATCACGCCATTGCTTAGCGATATTCTGATCATTATCTGTGGGAGCACGCCATATATTCCATTGCAAAGGAGTTTTTATAATACTTTCATTTATTGAAATCTCCCCGGTAAGCTTATTATATATATAGGAAAAATCTTTTCCCGATATATTAATATTTGTTTCATTATCCTGTACCGAAACAGTCCCGTCCTCATGAACTCTTTTTTTGATTTCACCGTTATTAACAGTGATATAATCAAAGCCCAAAACGTGTCCGTCTTTTAACAGTCCATTGCCGTTTTTCAAAGCATATGTATATTTTATTCCGATATTATCTTCTTTTTTATATTCAATAACCGGTAATTTACACTTAACTTCTTCGTGCGGCAAACAATTTTGTATTTCTTGCTTTTCGCATTTAACAGGAAGCCCGTTAAGATAAATAATATATTTGATTTCTATATTCCCTGTATCCAAAAAATCATAGCAATTTCTGAACACAACCTCATTTTCGTCAAGTCTTGCTTTAATTGGCTTTATCGCGTTCTTATATTCTTTTAAACCTGTATGAGGGATTCTGTCCGGAGAAACCATACCGTCAACACAGAAATTATTATCGTGCGGATATTCGCCGTGGTCACCGCCGTAATAATACATTTTTCTGCCGTTTTTTTCTCCCTTATATATCGCGTGATCGCACCATTCCCATACAAACGCCCCAAAAAAGCCTTTGTATTTTTCCATACGCTCCATATAATCCGATATTCCGCCGGGACCGTTGCCCATAGCGTGAATAAATTCACACTGCATATATGGCTTTGTGTTGTTTTTATCCGCGAAATATTCATCTATCCATTGAGGTGACGCATACATAGTGCTCCTGACATCAAGCAAAGTTGTATTTAATTCACCAAATTCGGGATAAACATTTTCATAGTGCGTGAGTCGTGTATCATCATAACTCTTAACCCACTCCAAAGCAAGTTCAAAGCCTTTTCCATATCCCGATTCATTGCCAAGAGACCATAATAAAATACTTGCACGGTTTTTATCCCGCATAACATTCCTCTGTACTCGATCCAAAATAGCCTCAAAAAATCTTTCGTCATTTGCTATATCACAAAATTGTTTTGTATCATAATTCCCTGTTTTAGTAACACAGCCATGACATTCAATATCACTTTCCCCTATTACATAAAATCCATATTTGTCACACAGCTCTAAAAACCACGGTGAATTTGGATAATGGCTTGTTCTAATAGCGTTTATATTATGCTCTTTCATAAGCCGCAAATCTGTCATTGCCTGGTCATAGTTTATTGTATAACCTGTTACAGGGTCGCTGTCGTGCCGATTCATTCCCTTCATTTTTACCGGGACATTATTAACATAAACAACCCCATCTTTAATATTTATTTCTCTTATACCTATTTGCTGTACAATAACTTCACCGTTAGCTTCTATAATAAGAGTATATAAATACGGGTTTTCAGCACTCCACAAAACAGGTTTGTGAATTTTTAGCTCCGCTTTGCCGCTTTGGGTTCTTGTTTTTTCTATTAAATTTTCCCCGTCACAAAGTTCAATATCCGCGTCAATACCGTCAACTTCAAGATTAATTGTGCCGTCAAGTGAAGTTTTTATAAAAAAGTCTCTTATGTGTTCTTTCGGTCTTGCAAGTATATATACATCTCGCAAAATACCACTCATACGAAACTTGTCCTGATCCTCGAGATAGCTTCCGTCACACCATTTGAGAACAAGCACACAAATGGTATTTACTCCTTTTTTAAGACTGCTGGTTATATCAAATTCACTTGTGGAATGCGACACCTGACTATAACCAATAAACTCACCGTTTATCCACAAATAAAAACATGAGTCTACACCCTCAAAATTGATATAATACATTTCCTCGCTCAAATCACAGTTAAATTCCCTCCGATATGCACCGCACGGATTTTCGTGCGGCACATACGGGGGATCAAATGGGAATGGATATCTTACATTTGTATATTGATGACAGTCATATCCAAAATTTTGCCAGCAAGAGGGAACGGGAATTGTTTTAAAATCAGTCCATTCATTATTTATAAAATCTTCACATTCATAAATACTTCTGTAATATTTAAACTGCCACTCACCATTTAGTGAAAAAAGACGTTCTGATTCTTCCCTTTTGAACAATAGTGCTTTCTTCCTAGTTTTAAACGGAATATAGTATGCCCTATTTTCCTCACAACCGATATGCAGCTTTTTTGTGTTTTCATGACAATGCTCTATCTTCATACTCAAGCTCCAATCCCATCACAACATTTATATTTTTAGCCCAATTCATTTAGGCAAAGCGGCTCAAGCGTCTCGGAATCCCACAAAAACGCAGAAAGCACATCTCCATTATTAACCTCTATTGAATCTGTAGAACAGGTATTTATCCCATCGCTAAGAGGTGCAAAATCCTCTTTTGTTACATTTTTTAGTGTGCCGTTGCTGTCATATGCGGCAAGAAAGAGTACCGGGGCATATGAGCAATCGCCATTTTTTTCTATCTCAGCTTCTGCCTTTGCCGATGCAACATCTCTTATAATATTTAGCTTACTTACTTGCAGCAACGGTTTTTCTTCAACCATAATTTCCATATCGTCAATCTTATTCCCTTGACCGTCTATAATCCACGCCGTTGTATTTCCGACTTCATTGCCTGTGATCTTCCAAGTACCGTCTACTTTTTCTACACTTCCTATGCTGTCATTTTCAAGCCAAACCGAAAAATCGCCAAGATAGTCGTTCTTCATCCAGCCAGTAAGCAGCAGGTCTTGGGTTTCTCCCTGAACAACGCTCTGCGAATTCACATCAAATGTTGCTGTATTGGTATCAGTTTCATATTCTAAAGCAAAATTAAACCACGGTCTTATTGATTCTTCTTGAGATTCTTGAGACATCGAATAAACTACACGTACAGTCTGACCCTTATTTACTTCACCTATTCCTACCTCATAAACCCAGCCGGACGAATGTGTATAAACTGATTTATCGTCAACCATAACATCCAAAATTAAATCTGAGCTGAAACCATTTGTACCCATAAATTTCATTTTTCCGCTAACCGGGGCAATAAAGCTGATTGCAGCACTTGAGTTGTTCCTAATATTTTTCTCACTCCTATTATTAATCCACGGCATACCCCAATCTGCACCTCCGCCCGCATTAGGCACAAACCACAAATCTTTTGTTTCATTTATTGACATTAATCCATAGCTTCCGTCCTCTTTTGTATACTCATAGCGCCAAGCTCCTGTCTCTGCCTGAACAGCCGAAAAATCAACTTCACTATACCATTTTGTTTTAGTCATATCTGCAACCGTGTTGATTTTATTTTCATATACCGTTTCATATGTTACCTTGGGTATATGCCAGCATTGATTCAAAGAATCTAAATTTTTTACCAACCTAATCTCATACCGTATTTTATCACCGGTTTCAACTTCAATGTTTGAAAGACCTTTATAATATTCCCACTGTTTCGTACCCATCGGGAAAGTTTCCCAATCCTTTATCGGAGTGCCGTTATATGTTAAACGATAC
>CALXUL010000172.1 GCA_944391635.1 uncultured Clostridia bacterium
AGGACGTTGATGCATTTCATCCAGTAAATGTTGGGAAAATAATGGTAGGTAACTTTGATTTTGTGCCCTGTACGCCCGCGGGTGTTATGGAACTTATAAATGAATCCGGAATAGACATTGAGGGAAAAGACTGTGTTGTTGTAGGAAGGAGCAATATTGTAGGAAAGCCTCAGGCGATGCTTCTGCTTCATAAAAATGCAACTGTAACTATCTGTCATTCAAGAACAAAGGATTTAGCCCAAAAGACCAGAAATGCTGATATTTTGGTTGCGGCGGTTGGAATCCCCAATTTTATTAAAGCTGACATGATAAAACCGGGAGCAGTTGTTATTGATGTTGGAATTAACCGATTAGCTGATAAAAAGCTTGTTGGTGACGTTGATTTTGAAAATGCCGAAAAAGTTGCCGGAGCAATTACCCCGGTACCAGGTGGTGTTGGACCTATGACAATTGCAATGCTTATGAAAAATACCGTGCGTGCCGCACAAATAATCAGTGAAAGGAAATAATATAATGAATAAAGAGCAGTGGAAAAAAGAACTTAATACAGAAGAATATACAAAAAAACTTGAGTACATATATTCTTGTACGGCAAGTGAAACGGATTATTATAAGCAGAGGTACTATGAGGTATTAGACGGACTTTGTGAGAATTTTGGAGAAAAAGAAGATATACGTCTTTTCTCTGCGCCGGGCAGAACCGAAATAGGCGGAAATCATACCGACCATCAGCATGGATGCGTGTTAGCAGCAAGTCTTAATCTTGACATTGTCGGAGCTGTTTCAAAAAACGGTACTAATAAGGTTAGAGTCTTGTCTAAGGGTTATACAATGGATGTGATAGATCTTAATGATCTTGAAATAAATGAAAAAGAGTATGATAAGGCAATATCGCTTATACGCGGAATATTGCGCAGGTTTAAGGACTTAGGATATAAGCTTGAGGGCTTTGACGCTTATACAATTTCAAGCGTATTAAAAGGTTCGGGGATGAGCTCATCAGCTGCTTTTGAAGTTTTAATCGGCACAATTTTAAGTAAGATGTTTGCAAATGATGAAGTTGATGCTGTTGAAATAGCGAAAATAAGTAAGTATGCAGAAAATGTGTACTATAATAAGCCGAGTGGTTTAATGGATCAAATGGCATCTTCTGTTGGAAATGTTGTGTCAATAGACTTTAAGTCTGAAGAGAATCCGGTTGTTAAACGTGTTGACTTTAATTTTGCAAAATGTGGGTATTCGCTTTGCATTATAGATTCAGGAGCAAATCATGCTGATTTAACAGATGAGTATGCTGCAGTAACAAGAGAAATGCGAAAAATAAGCGATTGCTTTGGCAAGGAATATTTGCGTGACGTTGATGAATCTGAGTTTTATAAGAATATTGCTGATGTGAGGCAAAAGGTTCAAAATGACAGGGCAGTCTTGCGTGCAATGCATTATTTTGATGATACAAAGCGTGCTGTTGAAGAAGCAAATGCACTTTCTTGCGGTGATTTTAATAAATTTTTAAAGTTAATTACAGACTCTGGTCTTTCATCGTTTACCTGTCTTCAGAACATTTATGCGTCGGGTCATACTGATGAACAAGCAGTCAGTCTTACTCTTGCTATGTGTAAGCGTCTGCTTAATGGTAAAGGCGCATATCGTGTCCACGGCGGCGGATTTGCCGGAACGGTGCAGGCTTTTGTGCCCAATGAAATACTGACAGAATTTAAAGATGGTATAGAGGCTCTGCTTGGAAAAGGAATGTGCCATATATTATCTATCAGACCGATAGGCGGATGTGAACTGTAAGGAGAATATATTATGGGAGGCATACTATTATACAATCTGTTTTTGGTTTTTGGATTCATAAGTGCATGCTTTATTTTTAAAGATAAGAATTTTTGGTATAAGCTATTAGCTGGTGGAGTAATTGGAAATGTATGGCTTATGTTTGGGGTTATACCGGTTTCTATATTCCTTGGATTTACGCTTTTATCGCATATAGTCCTTATAATAATCAGCATAGCTGTTCTTGTGGCTGTTACCATGTTATGTAAACCGTCATTTACGTTTTTTAGCGGTGAAGAAAACAACTTTATGCCAAAATCAGCATTATTTGGTGCGGTTTTGCCTATAACTTTTATTATATGCTATTTAATGACAAACCACATACTGATGCCAGTTGACGGAGGTGTAGCATCTGGTCAATCTACATACGGGGACTTATCAATGCATATGGGTTTTATTAATTCAATTGCAGAACAGAAAATTTTCCCTCCAGAATATAGCTTAATGGCAGGAAATAAACTGTCATATCCGTTTCTTGTTGACAGCCTGTCAAGCTCATTGTTGATTTTTGGAACAAATTTAAGATCTGCAATACTGATTCCGAGCTATGTAATGGCATTCTTGCTTGTGCTTGGCTTTTATTCGTTTGCAAATAACCTTGTGGGGAAAACTCCCGTTTCAATTCTTGCTTGCTGGTTTTTCTTTATAAACGGTGCATTTGGATTTGCATACTTTTTTGAAGGCGCAAAAGAAGACCATACGATATTCACAAGAATTTTTACAGCATTTTATAATACTCCAACAAATTTTAATGAGGAGAATATAAGATGGTCAAACACAATATGTGATATGATTATACCGCAAAGAACGACAATGGCAGGTTGGATGGTACTGCTATTTGAGCTGATACTGCTAAAAGAGGCGATAGAGAAGAATAAAACAAAATTATTTGTAGTATTAGGCGTAATAGCGGGGGCAATGCCAATGATACATACCCATTCTTTCCTCTGTCTCGGAATAATATCAGCTATGTCGTTTTTCGCATTCTTTTATTCTTGTAAGGATAGAAAAGAGTATTTGTATAACTGGGTAATATATGGTGTAATTGCAATAGGAATGGCAATGCCGCAATTATTTTTCTGGACATTTTCCCAGACGTTTGGAAATGAAAGCTTCAATAGCCTGAAGTTTAACTGGGTAAATCATACCGACCCGTATTTATGGTTCTGGATAAAAAATTGGGGTATCATATTTATTTTAATGATTCCTGCATTTATGAACACATCAAAGAATAATAAACTTTTTTCGATTGGTGCAGGAGTTATATTTGTCATTAGTGAATTAGTTGTTTTTCAGCAGAACGAGTATGACAATAACAAATTATTTTATGTTGTGTATATGTTCGCCATTGTTTTAGTATCCGAATGGCTTTATACAGTTTTTATAAAACTAAAAGGTGTGCGTGGGATAACAATTGTATCCTGCGTAATCATATTATCTCAGACGCTGTCAGGTGCGCTCACAATAGGTAGAGAAGCTGTATCAGGCGGGGAGTATATGACTTTTTTGGATGCGGATTTTGAATTTGCAAAGTGGATTAAGGAGAATACATCTGCTGAAGATACATTTATAACAGGAACCCAGCATTTAAACCCTGTAAATGCGCTTGCAGGCAGAACGCTTTATGTTGGCGCAGGAACATATATAGTTTATCATGGTTATGTTGATGAGTATAATACCCGCAAAAAGATTGTAAAGGAGATTTATGAGTCAAATAATTATGAAAAAACAAAGTCTCTTTTGAAAAAGACCGGAGCAGAATATATTTTGGTATCAGATTATGAAAAGAATGAGTTTAATGTAATTATCACTAATTCTCCTGATGTTGAAAAGGTTTATTCAAATGAAGACATTACCCTTTATAAAATAAAGGCATTGTAAGTAGCATTATAACCGCAAAATGTAAAAAACCTTTCTTCTCTGATGAAATAACGCAATTCATCAAAAGTAAGAAAGGTTTTTTACATAAAATTAATCAGATGCATTTTAACATTAAGAAAAATATAAGATTATTAAAACAAAAGAATATATCTGATTTATAGTCCGATAAAGAAAATATTTATGGAGGTGATAAAATGTCTTCGTACAGTGAGCTTATAAAAAACTTTGAAAAAGTTCGTGAGCTTATGCGGGAGTTCTATGTTTATGGATTTAAAAGACGTGATGAGTATGATAAGAAAAGCTCTCGTTCCTATGATGATGAAAGGAGAAGAATGGAAAGCTGGCTCGGAGATTATATGCATTTTGTCAGGACTATGGAAGGCAAAAATGTTTTTATCTCTATAGATAGCCGCGTTACAAAGC
>CALXUL010000173.1 GCA_944391635.1 uncultured Clostridia bacterium
TGTATTAGCTAAGGTTACCCCTTGCTTTGAAAACGGCAATATCTGTATCATGAAAGACCTTTTCTCTGGCTTAGGGCTTGGCAGTTCTGAACTTTTTGTATTGCGTGCGCATTCTATCTTAACAGAATATTTATTTTATTACCTTCAAAATCCAGGCTTTGTACAGCGGGCATGCGCAAGCATGACAGGTACGGGCGGATTGAAGCGTGTTTCAAGCGATTTTGTAAAGAATTGTCCAATTCCAATTCCGCCGAAGGACGAGCAGGATAAAATCGCTACTTTCCTTAATAAGCGTTGCAATGCCATTGACGCACTTATCAAAGAGAAGAACAATCTTATTGAGGACCTAGAATCTTATAAAAAATCCCTTATTTACGAGGTTGTAACCGGAAAACGAAAAGTTGTCTAATAATTGACGAGGCGTTGATATGGCACAGAAATTTCGAAATCTTATTATCCCTGAAGAGTTAAAAGAGATTCCAAAGGAAAATCTCATAAAGAGTCGGAAACAAATTGCTCGGCAAAAATCCGATATCCGCGAGAAAATAAAAGAAGATGCTTGTTTGTACTGTGGCAAAACGGTTTCTAGTTTCTGTAATTCACATTCTGTTCCGGCTTTTTGTTTGCGCAGCATTAAAGGCGCCTATGGTGATGGAAGGATTTTTAATCCTAATCATATACTTAAAATCCCTGTTGCAGACGAGGATGCTGGAATAAAAAATACCGGTACCTTTCAAATTATTTGTGATGATTGCGATAATAAAATTTTTCAAGATTATGAGGACGAAAAGTGTTTTGAAACATCCCCATCCGGACAAATTCTAAATGCCATTGCTTTGAAAAATTATTTGGCAAGAATTGCTTCTACACGACTTACAAAAGCAGATTTTGAATTTCTTGCTCAGATGGGAATACAATCTAACTATCTCAGTGATTCAGAGGCTTATAAAAAGTTTGAAGAAAGATTGCCATCCATTATGTACTGCGCCAGTAAGGCTACCGCGAACGAACGCGATTTGGAAGACTATATGGCAGGATTCAAAGTGGCAAAACGGGCTAAAGAGCGAGGATGGAATGACGAGTACCATTTATTCTACTTTGAAAAGCTTCCATATACGGTTCCCGTTGCCTTTCAGCTTTGCTTTCCAGTCATATTAGATTTGGAAGGAAATGTAATTAACAACGTCTATAATTATTCGCCTAAAGTCAAAGAAAAGGATTTACATCTTTGCATTTTTCCGATGGAAGAGAGTAGCTGCATTCTTGCTTTCACACACAGAAAGGATTCTTCGTCATACCGTTTGTTCTTTAGACAGCTAAAGGGGTTGTCACTCGATGACCAACTTTCACTTCTTTTGTATCTAGTATTACTCTATTCTGAAAAGGTATTTTTTTCAAAGTTATTACCAACGTCGGTTTTTGAAAACGAGGATTTTATTAAGGCTGTTCAGCAAAATTCAGACATTTTAGCCGATAGCCTACCCAGAACCCCGAAAGAGTTTCATGAATTTCTTAAATCGGGATATTCGTTGAAATCGTATAAAAAAATCCCGCCGCTTTTATCTGAGCAATATTCCATGCAAAATCTGTCTGAGAATCATGCATAAAGGAGTTTTTATGGCAATTGACATTGATGAGCAAAAGGATATGCTGGCTTCAAAGGAAGCTCATCTTGGCTATATTCAAAACGTCATCACCCGAATGGGGCAGAATTCATTCCAGTGTAAGACATGGTGTATTACTCTTGTATCAGCGCTACTTGTGATTTATTTGGAACAACCAAATGGGAAGCCGCATCCTGAATGTACATATATTGCAGGTGCTGTCATCGTCTTATTTGGCTTGCTGGATACATATTACCTGTATTTAGAACGCGGATATCGTTACCTCTACAATGTTGCAGCCGACTTGACCCCGAATGAGTCGGTTCAACCTTATGATATGAAAATTCCCCAATCTCATACAGGCCTACGCCAATATGGAAAAGCCCTAATCTCTGTCACAACAGGATTGTTCTACCTTGTCACACTCCTGCTATTGTTGGCGCTTACGTTTTTCATCAAGTTATAAAGGGAGGACGTATCATGGCACAAAAAGTGTTTATCTCATATAAATACGCGGACGATAATGTACAAGTCCTTTCTCCCTATGATATCTGGCATAGCGTAACCGTTCGTGATTACGTGACTGCATTTCAGACTATTGCAACAAGGGATAAAATTATCGTGAATAAGGGTGAAAACGATAACGAAGACCTGTCTCGTTTATCAGAAGCAACTATTTGGAATAAACTACGCGACCGTATCTATGATAGCACTGTCACTGTGGTTTTCATTTCTCCGAATATGCGTGTACCGTATAAAGAGGAAAAATACCAGTGGATTCCTCGCGAAATCTCTTTTTCACTACGTGAGCAAAGTCGAAGTGACCGGACGAGCTATCCTAATTCACTTCTTTTTGTTGTCTTGCCGAATAGATATGGTGATTATACATATTATCGCACAATGAATCAGTTCTCCATTATTACCGCTAACATCAATAATGGTTATGGTGAAGTTGTGGAGTGGAGGGAATTTATCCGAAACATTCCTTACTATATTGAACGTGCAAATTATCGACGTGCGAATACCTCGTACTACAAAATCGTAAAGAACATTTAATGTCGGTTAGAAACATTCGCCATGAAAATACTGACGAGAATTACAGCCATACTCATTTTATCCGGGGGCCTTGGCACAGTTATTCCTTTTGGAATTTTAATTTCTAACTCTTCATTTGATGCGCCTCTCACCAATATGATTCTACTCCGTTGCGGAGAAATATTTGCTTTCGTTCTTCTATTGGGACTTATATTAGGAGCTATCCGTGCCATATTTCTCCTTATCAAAAAGTATTCCAAGTTGTAAGTCCATATCGTCACAACCTCTTACGTAAACAACAAGTTGGTGTACTAAGAAGGTGTATAATCAATGGAACCTAAAGTAATCCATACTCTTCCAGAATTTGTAGAGTCTGTTTGTGACATACGAAGCACATTTGTTCATGAAAGCATCCTATGCAATGAGATTTCACTTTTTCGTGGTCATGCCGACGAAAAGTTCGAGTTGCTTCCTTCTCTCGCAAGGGGACGCGAGGATGAATTCGATGTCACATTACTCAATCTTGAACGCTCACTTATAACTTTAGCAACCTATAAGTACCCAAACCTTTTTGGGAAAAATCTACTTCCTATCGAAAGACTCACACTTTTACAGCATTATGGTATTCCGACACGCTTACTCGATGTTACAGAGAATTGCCTAGTCGCACTTTACTTTGCTTGTTGCAGTCTGGACGATAAAAACGGAGAGGTTTTTATGTTCAAGATAAATGAGCAACATATAAACAATTTTCCTATCCTGCAGGCAATCGCCGATTCGGGTATTTTATGTAATAGTTCCGCACCTACCTCTGTTGAACGTTTTTATGAGCACGCCAAGCAACAACCCTATTTTACTGAATTTCAAACGCCGACAGCCTATATAAATAGTTCCAAAAGCGCTCTCGTTTTATGGATTAAAAATATTGTTGAGTACCCCATATTCATACACGCGCCTTATCAGACAATACGCCAGCGTCTGCAACAAAGTCGATACATTCTTTTTGCGAACCAACTAAGTATAGAATCAACCATTGATGACGACAAAAAATATACTGCTATTTTTACATCAAACATTTCTGCAATTCCAAAGGATGATTCCTCCATTGCTGCTCGTTTTATTATCGACAGTAAATCTAAGAAGGAAATTCTTAAACAACTTAGAATGTTTGGTATCTGTCGTGAGACCTTGTTTGCAGATAGCCCGGATATAGTTTGTGAAGAAATCAAAAAGGATACTTTTAATTCTCTGATGGACGACAGCATTGAGCCGTAAGGGAAACAGGATATAAATATTATCACCTATATAAAGGAGTCCCTTTATGCCAGATAACGAAAAACAATTTGAAACCGATATTGAGTCCTTCCTGATTTCACCGGCCGGTGGCTGGCAGAAAGCGACCGATGAGGGATATCGCAGCGAGGCCAGCAAAGGCATGGCCTTGGATTTGGAAACGC
>CALXUL010000174.1 GCA_944391635.1 uncultured Clostridia bacterium
CAACGCCTACATTAAGCTTTGAGCATTGTACAAATTTTTTCCACCATGCTTTTTTGACATTGTTTTTAAACTCAACACCGAGCGGACCGTAATCCCACGTATTTGCAAGACCGCCGTATATTTCACTGCCCGAGAATATAAAACCGCGACCTTTGCAAAGCGCTACAATTTTATCCATTGTTTTTTCTGTATTTTTCATATTTATAATTAAGCCTTTCTGCCTGCAATAGTTTTGCGCTTACAGCTTCTGCCGCAGGCGGACAAAAGTTTTCTTATAACATTTACTTCATATAGTTTATCCGTAAAAGCACGGTTTGTCAAGATTTGCGCGAAAAAAAGTGGAAAGTATGGATAATTTATGGGAGCGTGTCGGAGGATTGGCGGTATATAGGCGAAGGTTTAGGCGTATAAATTAATGAAGCAGTATTATTATATGGAGGGGAATTAAATGGGTTATGATTATAAAAAATGCACATCGGAAATACGTGAATTTGCGGCGAAAATTAATGGTGCGCAAATGTTTTCGGTAGGCGAGAGCGTAATGGAGAAGAAAATTTACTGTGTTAAATATGGAAAAGGCGGGCGCAAAATATTGGCAAATGGCGCACATCATGGGCTTGAGTATATTACAGCCGCATTTTTGATGCGTTTTTTACGTGAATATGCCGCAAGTGTAGAGGGCGGCACGGAAATGTTCGGGTATGATACCAATGCCTTATATGAAAAGGTAGGGCTTTATGTAATACCTATGGTAAACCCCGATGGGGTTGATATAGCAATAAACGGACTTGATATAACCAATAAATACCACCGTCGTCTGATAAGCCTTGTCGGAATACATAGTTTTAACAGAGTGTGGCAGGCAAATGCCAACGGCGTGGATATTAACCATAATTATGATGCGCATTGGAGCGTTGTAGAGCGTATGCCGGGTCCTACAAAGTACAGCGGGCCTTATGCTGAAAGCGAACCGGAAACGCGTGCGGTTACTGAGTTTGTGCGAGGGGAGGGTTTTGATATGTTAGTTGCGTTTCATTCTCAGGGCCGTGAGATTTATTATGACTTTGACGGTATTGCCGCAGAACGCGACCGTGCGGCAGCAGACCGTATGTCGCGCGCAAGCGGTTATCCGGTTTGCGTGCCTGCCGGAAGTGCGGCATTCGGCGGCTGTAAGGATTGGTTTGTAAAAGAGTTCGGCGGCGGTGGCTTTACCATTGAAATGGGCAGCGGCAAGAACCCGCTTCCTGAAAAAATGCTCGACGATATCTTTGAAGAAAATTCAAAAATCCTTTTATCAGCAATGAGTGAGTTATGTTTTGACTAAAAAATTCATACAAAGTTCATAAAAAATTCATCTTACGCAATATAAAAATTGTAAAATATCATTGACTTTTTACTGTTCGATGGGGTATAATTGTTAAAAGGGAAAAGTTTCCTTAAGTGCTTTTATGGATAAATCCGGCTGTTTGCGCATATTATTCTGTTTTTTGTAGGAAAATATCTATGGCAGACGCTGCGCTTTTTCCCTGGCGCAAGAGAAAGGAAGTTTTTACAGATGGCAAAGGAAGCAATAGAAAAGGTGAAAGCGGCAGAAGAAAGCGCTGCCCAAATAATACGCACAGCTGAGCAGGAGTCGCTTCAGATGACAGCTGAGGCGGCGGAAAAGGCAAAAGAAGCTCTTGAGGCTGAAAAGGATAATGCTAAAAAGGCGCTTGATGATTTTCGCGCTCAGGCAACCTTGCGCACGCAAAAACGGCTTTTTGATGCCGAAGGTGATATAAATAAGGAATGCGAGGCTGTAAAGGCGCGTATTTTCGAAAAGAAAGAAGATATTATAGGCAGGATAATAGAAGAGGTGAAGGCATAATTTTATATTTGCCGGCACCTGATATTTATACTGCCTGGAATAAACGGTATGCGGCAGTATTTGCCGCATATTTTATTTTGAATTACAGAGTAAATGGGGTGATAGTTTGGCTCTGGCAAAAATGAAAAGGATAGAGCTTGTGGGCTTAAACAGTGAGCGCAAGCGGCTGATTGAATATTTACAGCGCTGCGGCGTGGTGGATATATCGGACAGCCGTGAGGGGATCCTTGAGAGCAGGGAAACTGCGGCGAGCATATCGAAGTTTGAATCATATATGTCCGCAGCATCCGAGGCACTGGATATTCTATCGGAAAAAGACGGGATAAAAACCGGATTTTTCTCTAAACCTAAAGCTATTAAAAGTGATAGTTATACCGCAACCGAAGGTGAAATTGCGGCGGTGATGGGAAAAGTTACTCAGATAATCCGAACAAAAAAGGAAATAGATAAATGCCGTGACAAGATTGCCGATATAACAGCTGCACAAAATGCGCTTAGCGTATATGTAAATCTTGATGTTCCACCGGCAGTTAAGGGAACAAGGACAACCCTTACAAGGCTCGGTACTGTTGAGGGCGGATATGGTGAAGAACAGATATGGGCACAGTTAAGAGAGGCTGGAATAGAGGATGTGTATTTTGAAATAATAAATGAATCCCAGACGCAGACGGCACTGTGGTTTTTGTATCCGTCAGAAAAAAGCGCGGAATTTGAGGCGTTTTTTGCAAAGATAAATCTTTTGCCTGCACAGATAACAATGCAGAATATGGTTCCGAAAAATGCCATTGAGGAGATGGAACGAAAACGGGAGGAATTAAACAGCGAAATATCAGGACTCGATAAGAAGCTTTTAGAGTATACCGGACAAAGAGAGGACATTGAGCTGTTTTATGACAGAGTATCGGTAAGGCGTGATAAGTATAAGGCGCTTGAAAAGATAGGTATTACCGATACGGCGTTTTTTGTAACCGGGTATCTGCCGGATAATGCCGCAGAGGCGCTTGGGCGGAATCTCGAAAAGCATTTTATCGTATCGTGGCAGGTTTTGACGCCTGAGCCGGAAGAAGATGTGCCAAGTGCGTTTGTAAATAACGGGTTTGTGTCGCCGGTAGAAAATATAACAGCCGATTATTCAATGCCTTCTGCAAAGGATATTGACCCAAACCCGGTTATGGCGATATTTTATTATTTCTTTTTCGGAATGATGTTCTCCGACGCAGGATATGGCATTTTAATGATGATAGGCTGCGGGCTTTTAGGATTTGGTGAATTTATAGAACAAAGCCGACGGAAGATGTTTAAGATGTTTTTCTTCTGCGGTGTGTCCACAACCATATGGGGTCTTTTATACGGCAGCTTTTTCGGGGATATGATAGCCACTGTTTCAAAGACATTCGGAAGCGGAAGGCTGGCGCTTGAGCCAATTCTTTTAGACCCTGTACAAAAACCGCTTGAGCTTTTGATTATGAGCGTAGTGTTCGGCATGATTCATATACTGACGGCTCTGGCAATTAAGTTTTATATG
>CALXUL010000175.1 GCA_944391635.1 uncultured Clostridia bacterium
GTGCCTACGCTGATACCTGCCTCATTAAGTGCATCGGCAACTTTTTTATATGTTGTTGCCGCCGATTGTACTGTACCGTCACTTAAAACAGTAAGCAGTCTGCCGCGGCGGATTATAATATCGTCGCCGTCGCTCAGTTCCCTTGATAAATCTTTATTTATGCTGTCATATTCTCCCACTTCCAAATACACTTCACTCAAAAGACCCAAAACTGTCTCTTGCCTTGTGACGGTATTTTTAACCATGTCTACTCCAGAAAAATCATCATAGATCCTCAGAGTAACATCCTTCTTTGAATCGTAGACGGCGCCCATTAACACCATACTAAGCATTGATATTGCAAGTATGATAAAAAGCGCTCTTTTGCGAGTGTTTTTTTGACAGGTCACGCATGTTTTCAATGAAAACATACTTTCAACCTCCAATCCTATACGAGTAATATTATACTACATATATATGCAAATGTCAACGATTTTATTACGAAGTTGTTACATTTTTAAATATTTTTCATAATTTCGCAATAAATAACCTGCGTATTTTGATTATCTTATACAAAATTTATTTCATTAATTTTCCAATTTATGCAGTTTAAATATATATTATGTGCGAAAAATGGGGTTTTATGCGCCTTGTTTATACATTTTTGCAGTATAAATTGCTAAAATATAGTTAATAATACTATCATATTGAATTTGTCACAAAATTATTACGAAAAAAAGGGGCGCAGGAATAATGAAAAATACACAGAAACGTGCATTTATATTAAATGAATGTCATTCGCCATATATTGCACAGGCGATTTTTATACTTCGAGAGGGTATTAATCCAGAAGAAACAGGAGTTCTTGCCGATGCGGAAAGAATTGTTGCATCATATATGAGAGATGTTCCTACGATTACAGCTGTAAAGAATAAGAAATTTAATGTTGGTGCAATATTAGCGCTTGCCTCGGTTGTAATTGCCATATGCGGAATAACGGTTATCTGCCGCCTGATGTTATAGTGTGGTTTTATTATTTGAATAAATTAGGGTAACCATAAGCGTTTAAGGCGTAGTTATTTAGATAGCGAAGATAAAAAAAGCATCCGGACTGTTATTTTCGGATGCTTTTTTAGTATTATCTGTTTGAACTGAAAATGTCCGCGACTTCAGATATGGTTATGTATGCGGTAGGGTCAATTTCGTGAACAAGAGTTTTCATTTTTATTATTTGGAATCGGTTTACCACGAAATATACTATATAACAGTCCCGGTTAGAAAATCCGCCGCGCGCAGCTATATTAGTTGTACCGCATTTAAAATTTTGCGTAAGTGCGGCAGAAATCTCATCAGGTTTTGAGGTTACTATCATAGCCGCCTTCGAGCGGTCGATGCCTTCAAGTATAAAGTCTATTGTTTTTAATGCCGCAAAATATGTTACAATGGAATAAAGCGGAAGAATCCAGCTTTCGGCAACAATTCCGCAGGCTATATACAAAATTACGTTATATATCATGACAAATGTTCCTACTGATATGCCGAGGTGCTTTGAGAAGATAATAGACATTACCTCTATTCCGTCCATTGCCCCGCCGAATTTCAGCGCAAGTCCGCTGCCGACTCCTGAGATTACGCCGCCGAAGATTGAACAAAGAAGCAGGTCGGTTCCGGCAAGGGGGGAGGCAATACTTACATCAATAGGAAGTATATCGGTTATAAGCCACGCACCTATGGCATAAATAAGCACGGTGTATATGGCGTATATAGTGAATATTTTGCCCTGGCGTTTGTAACCATAGAAAAATAGGGGTATATTTAATATTATAAGAAAAAATGATAATGAAAGATATTCCGGGGTGTTTTGCTCAAGCAGCATTGAAAGCCCCGAAATGCCGCTGTCATAAAGATGTACGGGTGAGAGAAAAACCGTAACACCAAACGCATTTATTAGACCTGCTAAAGTCAGAAATACAAAGTTTTTAATATGTTTTTTTATCAATTTATCATCATCCTTTCTAAAAATGTATTAAGCTTATTAAAGAAAAAAGAAGCAGCAACGTTATTAAAGCGTCGCTGCTTTTTCACAAGGTTTAGTTATACTGCTGAGCGAATTCTTCTATCTTTCCGCTTGAAATCAATTCGTTCAAAACTTTGTTAATGCTTTCAAGAAGCTCTGTATTGCCCTTCTTTACAGCGATTGCATATTCTTCAGTTTCAAACACTTCCGGGTCTTCAACAACCTTAAGCCCGTTCTTTTCAGCCAAAGCCCTGCCGGTGTAAGAGTCAATTACAACAGCGTCAAGCTTGCCGTTTTTAACATCCTGTACTACGTCGATACCGCGGTTTGCACGAGTGATATTAGATTCATCAATCATAAGAGTGTCGGTAACGATTGAATCGCCTGTATAACCGAGTACCACGCCTACCTTTTTATCGCTTTTAAGATCTTCTGCGCAGGTTATATCGGTATTATCAGCACCAACAACTATTACCTGAGATGCTGTATAATAAGGAATTGAGAAATCAACGCTTTCGAGACGTTCAGGCTTTATAGTCATACCTGCAACAGCCATATCAACTTTTCCGGTCTGAACAGAAGCCAAAAGTCCGTCAAATTCCATATCTTCAATAACAAGCTCTTTATTCATTGATTTTGCTATTTCAAGAGCAATTGCAACATCGATACCGTCAAATTCTCCAACAAGCCCGTTGGTGGTTGTAAATTCAAACGGCTCAAAAGCAGCGTTTGTGCCCATAACAAGCTTTTCGGTGGCAGAAGGCGATGCGTCTGCAGAAGTGTTATTATCATCAGACTGCTGCTCTTCGCCGCAGCTTGAAAGCACACCTATGCTCATTATTGCTGCAAGTGATAATGCCGCAATTTTCAATAAATTCTTTTTCATTGTGATTCTTCCTCCTATAATATATTAAATATATATCATAATATGTAAATACATATTATAATCTCAATTAAAGCACTTTGCTTAGGAACGATTTTGTACGTTCATTCTGCGGGTTGCCGAAGAGTTCAGCAGGAGTGCCCTGCTCCATAATAACGCCTTGGTCCATAAACAGCACTCTTGACGCCACCTCTCTTGCAAATCCCATCTCGTGAGTAACAACAACCATTGTCATACCTGCTGTTGCAAGATCTTTCATAACATTAAGAACCTCGCCAACCATCTCCGGGTCTAATGCAGAGGTTGGTTCGTCAAAAAGCATAATTTCCGGATTCATAGCCAGCGCACGGGCAATTGCTATACGCTGCTGCTGACCTCCTGATAGCTGTGCCGGATAATTTGCCGCCTTATCCACAAGTCCTACCCTTTCGAGCAGCTCATATGCAAGCTTTTCTGCATCCTGCTTTTGCATCTTCTTTACCTTAATTGGTGCAAGAGTGATATTATCAAGAATAGTAAGGTGGGGGAACAGGTTAAACTGCTGGAATACCATCCCCATTTTTTCACGTATTTTATTTACGTTTGTACCTTTAGCAGTGATACATTCGCCGTCAATATATATTTCACCATCAGTAGGGGTTTCAAGCAGGTTAAGACACCGGAGAAATGTACTTTTACCTGAGCCGGAAGGTCCTATAACAACCACTTTTTCGCCGGGTGCGATATGCTCGTCAATTCCGCGCAGAACCTCAAGCTTGCCGAAATGCTTATGCAGATTTTTTACAGTTATCATTTTTAACAAGCCCCCTTTATCTGATATCCGATTTACGAAGATGTGCTTCAAATCTGCTAAGGAGTACAGATAAGAATTTTATTACCACATAATATATAACCGCAATAGAGATTAGCGGCCAGAAATAGTCATAAGTTCTGCTTTGAACCTTCTTTGCCGCGCCGACAAGGTCGATGTTATCAACCATTCCGATAACGGCAGTCTCTTTTATAAGAACAATAAATTCATTAGCAAGAGCCGGCAGGATATTTTTAAGCGCCTGCGGCAATACGATAAACGACATAGTCTGTCTGCCGCTTAAGCCAAGCGAACGCCCAGCTTCTGTTTGCCCCTTATTTACCGATAAAATTCCTCCGCGGACTATTTCTGCTATATACGCGCCTGAGTTAATACCGAACGCTATAATTCCTACAATCATTTTTGGAATCGGTACCGATGCAAAGATTATGTAGTAGATTATAAGAAGCTGAACCATCGTGGGAGTACCGCGGATTATATCTACATATGTGCCTCCGACTGCATTTAAAACCTTGACTTTTGAAAGCCGGAACAATGCGGCTATCAGTCCGAGTACAAGACCTAAAAGAACCGAGAATAACGATATTAAAAGCGTATTTTTCAATCCGCTTACAAACCAAACCCATCTTCCGTCTGTAATAAAGGTTGAATAAAGACCATGGTTTATCCATTCATATGCGCTGGAAAACCAAGCTGAAAGTCCTCCCAATTAAAAACCCCCCTTTTTACATTTCATCATTTATCTATAATAACAAAAATTGATGAAACATGCAAGCCCTTTTCAATAAAAAATCGAAAATTGGGGCAGGGGAGTGAATAAATATACAACTATGCAAATATTATTTTCCTACACAGAATCTGCTGAAAACTTCAGATATTATGTCTTCCGAAACCGTACGTCCGTCAATTTCGCCAAGACAGGCGATAGCGTCGTTCATATCAAGCGCTGCAAGATCCTCGGTAAGCCCGTTTGTAAGAATATTTAATGCGCGTCCAATTGCGTCTTCTGCCCTGATAAGGGCGCTTAGCTGACGGTCATTGGTAAGTGTAGTGTCATCCTTGCCGATAAGGTCCAAATCATAGAGCTTGCGGATTTTGGCAGACAAAATTTCTATTCCATCACCGGTTTTTGCCGAGATAGGGATAGCCCCGTTAAAATCAAACGCACCAGCAGAATCAGTTTTATTAATCAGGATTATGCGTGTTTTACCCTCGGTTTTTTCTATTAATTGGCTATCCTCAGGAGTAAGCCCGGTCTTTGCATCAAGAACCAACAGTATTAAATCTGCATCATCAATATATTTTAATGAACGCTCAACTCCCATCCGTTCTATGGTATCGCTCGTTTCGCGGATTCCGGCGGTATCAAGGAGAATAAGGGGAATACCGTCCAAATCTACGGTTTCTTCGATAACATCCCTGGTAGTGCCGGCTATGTCGGTTACAATTGCGCGCTCTTCCATTGCAAGATAGTTAAGAAGTGAGGATTTTCCAACATTTGGTCTTCCGATAATGGCGGTTTTAATACCGTCACGGATAAGCCTTCCGCGCTGAGCTGTGCCGGCAAGTTTTTTTAAGCCATCGTTTATTTTTTTTAAAGTATTTATAATCTCCTCGGTTGTTATCTCTTCTAAGTCCTCGTCGGGATAATCAATCGAAACCTGCATTGCAGCGCAAAGAGATATTAGCTGGGAACGGAAAGACTCAATCTTCTTGCCAAGAACGCCGCCTGACTGTGCGAGTGCATTTTTTTGTGCAAGATCAGTTTTGGCGTTAATTATGTCAAAACTGATCTTGCACAAAAAAATGCACAGTTTTGGCGTTAATTATGTCAATAACCGCCTCTGCCTGTGACAGGTCAATTCTGCCGTTTAAAAAGGCGCGCTTGGTAAATTCACCTGCGGCAGCCGGAAATGCTCCGGCAGAAAAAAGCGCGCTAAGAACGCGCCTTGAGGCAACCTTGCCGCCGTGTGTGCTGATTTCCACAACATCCTCACGCGTAAAGGTTCTGGGCGCGCGCATCACAGTAACTAAAACTTCATCAATCTGTTCGCCGTCCGATACAATATGACCATAATGTACGGTATGTGTCGGTACGGTTTCAAGGCTTTTTGTGCCCCGGAAAATACTGTCACAAATTTTCAGGGCGTCGCTGCCGCTTACTCTTATTACAGCTATGCCGCCGCTGCCCGGTGGGGTTGAAACGGCGGCAATTGTTTTCTCATCCATTGCTTTCTTCGCTCTTTTCGGTTTTTTTGTTGTCGTCCATAAGCTCTTTTAGCGCCTGCATAAATGTTTCTATATCAGAAAAATGACGGTGCACCGAGGCAAAACGTACATATGCCACCTCGTCGAGTTCTTTTAAATGTTTCATAACCTTTTCGCCTATTTCGGTGGAGGTAACCTCTTTTACCATTGACTGGTAAAGTTCACTTTCAATATCATCTGCCACTTTTTCCATCTGTGCTATTGAAATGGGACGTTTTTCACATGCGCGCATAAGACCGCGCAGGATTTTGCCTCGGTCATACGCCTGGCGTGAACTATCCTGCTTGATTACCGCAAGAGAAATGGTTTCAAGCTTTTCATATGTAGTAAATCTTTTTTGGCATTTAAGACATTCACGTCTGCGTCTTATTGCCCCGCCCTCTTCGGTAGGACGTGAATCAATTACCTTGCTTTCGCCGAACCCGCAGTATGGACATTTCATTTATAAAGCCCCTTTCTTTTGCAACGCATATTATTAGATATAACTACTTTTATTATATATCATATCAAAATTTTTTTCAATAACGTAATTGTTACATTAACGTGACAAATCGGTTATATTACAGGTTTCAACAAGGATATATTCGCTTCCCACAGCTACTACCGCGCTCCAAGGTATAATAATTTCGCGCCTTTTGCCGAACAGCGTTCCGAACAGTTCGCCTGACGGCAGAATAAGCGAATTGATGCGGCCGCTTGCGAGGTCTACGTCAATATCATATACCGAGCCGAGTTTTTCTGCCGTGCGTATGTCAATTACTTCTTTTTTTCTTAGCTCGCCGCTGTTTTGCATAATAAACACCTCCCGGTTTATGTATATTAAAGCTGGCATTTAGTTATGATTGACAAATGCTTTTTTGCGTGATATTATAATGAATAGCTTTATCCAAACAGGTGAAAGGATTGATAAAACGGTGGAAAAAATAACCGATATATTGTCAAAACATGTATCTTGCGCGTTTGCAGATTGCGGCTATGATGAGAATTTGGGTACGGTAAGCGTGTCTGACCGTATGGATTTATGCCAGTTCCAGTGTAACGGTGCGTTTGCGGCAGCGAAAAAATATAAAAAAGCGCCTCTTATAATTGCAGGCGAAATCTGTGATGTGCTCAATAAAATGTCAGAAGTAAAGTTAGCTGAGGCGGCACGACCTGGATTTATAAATATTACGCTTGAAGACAGCTATATTGCAGATATTTTAAATAATATAGATAATGATGTAAATCTCGGAATTCCGCAGGATGGGAAAGGCAAACGGGTTATTATTGATTACGGCGGTCCTAACGTGGCAAAACCGCTCCATATAGGGCATTTACGTTCTGCAATAATTGGTGAGTCGTTAAAAAGGCTTGCAAGAGCCTGCGGCAGTGAGGTTTTCGGCGATATTCATATGGGCGACTGGGGACTTCAGATAGGGCTTGTAATTGCAGAATTGGAGTCGAGAAATCCCGGCTGGAGATGCTTTGCACCTGATTTTGATGAAAAAAAGGATTCGGTACCCCGGCTTGATACCGACGTTTTAAATGAAATATATCCGTTTGCTTCGGCAAGGAGCAAGACCGATGCGGAATTTGCCGAGGCGGCGCATAAGGCAACTTTTGAGCTGCAAAACGGCAGAGCCGGATATATTGCGCTCTGGCGTGAAATAATGCGTGTATCGGTTGCAGACTTAAAGGCAAACTATAAAAAATTGAATGTGGATTTTGATTTGTGGTATGGTGAATCAGATGCTGATAAATATGTTTTTGAGCTTATAAAAAGGCTGGAGGATAAAGGGCTTTTGCACGAAAGCAACGGCGCTATGGTGGTTGATGTGGCAAAGGATGACGACAAAGCGCCTATGCCGCCGGTTATAGTGAAAAAATCGGATAATTCCAGTATTTATGCAACAACCGACCTTGCGACTATTATTCAAAGACA